>NZ_DBNGPQ010000182.1:0-21982 GCF_057122925.1 Umezawaea sp.
CTGTGCGGGTGCGCGCGCTGCCGCGGGTGCGGTGCCTGTGCGGGGTGTGCGGTTCCCGGAAGTCGTTCGAGTGGGGCGTCGAGGTGCTCGTGGCGGAGCCGGTGGCTTTCCGCATGAATGCGTACTCCGGTTTCGCCGCTGGGCCGGTGCGAGAGGCGGTGTCGGATTGCTGGCCTTTGTTGGATTCGGTGAACTCGGCGGTGGTGGAGCGGGACGGTGTGCGGTCCGATGATCCGCGGTGGGGGCGGAGGCTGTGGTGGGAGCGGTCGTCGGGGGTGCTCCACCTCGGCGGTTGGTGCTCGGTGACGATGGGTTTGGTGGATTTTCCATTGGGGCGAGTTCGGTGGTCAGGATCGCTCGTTTGGACGGCGTGAGGGTGGCGTTGTGGGCGGCACCCTGGGGGGATGACCGCTGGCTCGGACGATGAACGGTCGGTGATCCGGCGCGTTCAGCGCGATCGCGTTGTGCTCGGGGTCGCCGTCGGGTTCATGGCGCTCGGTGCTCTGCTGGGTGTCGCGGGCACGGTGGGGGTATTCGTCGACGGCCTCGGTGATTCCGGGTTCGGGCAGTGGCCGGTGTTGGCCGCCGTTGGGTCTTTCATCACCGTTGGGGTCGGGGTGCTGCTGCACTTCTCCATGAGGAAGGCGTTCGGGGGGCGTGGAGGGGAGGAGGTCGGGCATCGTGACCGGTGGAGCCGTGCTGTGATCCGGGGTGGGCAAGGGGTCATGGTGGGCGGGTGTTTGTTGGTGGTGAACGGGTTCGCCGGGTTCTTCGGGCATTGGATCGTCAATGGGGGAACGGTGGGGGTTTCGCCGTGGGTGTTGGTCAGCATGGTGTTGGGGGCTTTGTTGTTGATCGTCGGGCGGATGGTTGTCGGGTTGATGGAGTAGGTGGCTGTTGGTCCCCAGGGATGGTTGAGTTCCTTCGGATCGGGTGGCTGCTGGCCCGGTCGGATCGGGTAGCTGTCAGTCCCGTCGGATCGGGTAATCACAAGTCCCAGGGGATCGGGTAACCGCCAGTCCCGGCCTGGGTGGCCGATTTGATTCGGGCACCCCTCGATTCGCCCCTGTGATCGGGCTCAAGGGCAGGTGGTGTCACCCTGCCCGATCTACTGTTGTAAGGAGTAAATCCCCCGAGTGAAATCGGCCACGGGTTTCGGGAAAGACGTTGGCTCTTGTGCGGTGGTTGGCGGGCTTAGTGCACTGTGCCGTTTTTCCGTGCCAGGCTGCTGTTTCCGCTCTGTTGCGGGGGGTTGGTTCGTCTTGGATTCTGCTCAGGGGGAGGTTGAGGTCTGCTGCTACCTCGTTGTTGGTCCGGCTGTTCCCTGACGTCCGCAGGGAGGTGCGCGGCGAGGGCTCCGCGAACGTGACCAGGGGTGAGGCGGTGACCTCGTCCGTCGGAGGGGGACGGACGAGGTCACCGGGCCGTCAGTTCCGCCAGGTGTCGTTCAGGGTGGCGGGGGAGGTGGCGGTGCGGTTCGCCCCGCTCTCCCACGTCACGGCGCCGTTCGACTCCTTGCGGAGGTACTTGTACTGGAACGCGGTGCCCTCGGGCAGCGACACCGACGCCTTCCACACCGGGTAGGTCGCCGGGGACAGCGCGACGGCCGCCGCGGGGTTCCACGAGCCCAGCGCCGCGTGGTCACCGACGACGAAGACGTTCTGCCCCACCGTGGTCGCGGCGTTGACCGCGAACGCGGCCGAGCCGGTGCCGGGCTGCGGATCGGTGCCGCCGGTCGCGCCGACGTGCAGCGCGATGGCCTCGCCCGCGCCGACCGTCGCGGTGAACTGGCCGTTGGAGCCGACCGCGTAGGACGCCGTGCAGCCGTCGCGCTGGACGTCGCAGTAGGTGCCCGCGGGCAGCGACGTCTGGAAGGTGCGGGTGAGCGCCGAGGACTCCTTGTTGATGGCGACGAAACCCCGGTTGCCCCGGCTGAACGCGATGGCGTTGTTGCCGTTGTCCCACCAGTTCGCGACGGCCGTGCCCGCCACCGCGTTGCGGAAGCCGACCATGTTGGCGATCTGCGGCCACTTGTGCTGGCACTTCCAGCCGTTGCTGTAGCACTGGGCCGCGGCGGGCGGGCCCGCGTCGTTGTCGGAGAACTCGTAGCCCGAGTACACCTGCGGCGCGCCGTAGGGCCAGGCCAGCATGAACACGTTCGCCAGGGTGTAGGTGGAGCCGTTCTTGTAGTTCAGGGTGGAGCCGTTGCGCTCGGTGTCCCAGTTGTCCACGAACGGCCTGGCCTGGTTGCCGGGGAGGTAGCCCCACGACTGGCCGAAGTTGGTGAGGTAGGCCAGTTTCTCGGTGGTGAAGACGCGCTTCACGTCGTAGGCGTAGCGGAACTCGTCCACGTCGCCGGACCCGGTGTACTCGCCCGGCTGGACGGCCTCGCCCGCGCCGTAGATCACCTCGTGCACCCAGAAGACGTTCGGGTTGCTGAGCCTGGACTTGATGGCCGACATGTCCGCGGCGGCGATGTGCTTGGCCGCGTCGATCCGGAAGCCGTCCACGCCCATCGAGATGAGGTTGTTCAGGTAGGCCGCGATGGTGCCCCGGACGTGGTCGCTGCCGGTGTTCAGGTCCGACAGGCCGACCAGTTCGCAGTTCTGCACGTTGTCGCGGTTGCGGTAGTCGTTGATCTGGCTGCGGCAGGAGTGGAAGTCCTGGTCGCCGTAGTAGCCGGGGTAGTTGTACTTCGAGTGGTTCGTGCCGCCGGTCCCGGTGCCCGAGCCCGCCGACATGTGGTTCACCACCGCGTCGGCGATGACCTTCACGCCCGCGGCGTGGCAGGTGTTGACCATGTTCCGGAACTGGGCCTCGGTGCCGAGCCGTCCGGCGATCCGGTAGCTGACCGGCTGGTAGGAGGTCCACCACTGGCCGCCCTGGATGTGCTCGGACGCGGGGGAGACCTCGACGAACCCGTACCCCTCGGGGCCGAGGACGGTCGTGCACTCGGTGGCGACGCGGTCGAACGACCACTGGAACAGGGTCGCGGTCACGTCCTTGGCGCCCGGTGGGGTCGCCTGGGCGGCGGGGGTGGCCGCCGGGATGAGCATCGCGCTGGTGAGCAGGGCCGCCACGACGAGCACGGCCCTGCGAGCTGAGGGGACCACGGTGTCTCCTTGCTGTGCAGGGTGTGCTCTACGTCATACCAGTTGCACGAGTTTCTGAAAACGTCTGCAAACACTTTCGGCAGGTTCGGCGGCACGGACTCGGCGGTGCGGACCAACGACCCCGTACCTCCCGGCACCGCCGATCATGACCGGCGGGCTCGCGCGCCCGTAGAGTCACCGGGTGTGACAGCTCGGCTCAGTGACATCGCTACCCAGGCAGGCGTCAGCGAGGCGACCGTCAGCCGGGTGATCAACGGCAAGGCGGGCGTCTCGTCCTCGACCCGGCAGGCCGTCGTGGCCGCGATGGACGTCCTCGGCTTCGAACGGCCACCCAAGCTGCGGCAACGCAGCCAGGGGCTCATCGGACTGATCATCCCGGAGTTGACGAACCCGATCTTCCCGATGTTCGCGCAGGTCATCGAGCAGATGCTCACCAGGGACGGCTACACGCCCGTCCTGTGCACGCAGACCCCCGGCGGCTCGTCGGAGGACCAGTTGACCGAACTGCTCGTCGACCACGGCGTGACGGGCATCGTGTTCGTCGCGGGCCTGCACGCCGACACGACCGCCGACATGGACCGGTACGTGAAGCTCGCGGGCCGCCGGGTGCCGTTCGTGATGGTCAACGGGTACACCGACAAGGTGTCCGCGCCGTTCGTCTCCGTCGACCACCGCTCCGCCGCCCGCCTCGCCGTGTCCCACCTGGTAGAACTCGGCCACGAACGGATCGGCCTCGCCGTCGGCCCGCCCCGGTACGTCCCGACCCAGCGCATGGTCGAGGGCTTCACCCTCGCCCGACCGGCGGCCGAGCTGGTGGTGGAGCACTCGCTGTACACGGTCGAGGGCGGCCAGGCGGCGGGCACCGCGCTGCTGGACCAGGGCTGCACGGCCGTGGTGTGCGGCAGCGACCTGATGGCGTTCGGCGCCATCCGCGCGGCCCGCCACCGCGGCCTGCACGTGCCGCGGGACGTGTCCGTCGTCGGGTTCGACGACTCACCGCTCATCGTCTTCGCCGACCCGCCGCTGACCACGCTGCGTCAACCCGTGGACGCGATGGGCCAGGCGGCCGTGCGCGCGTTGATGGAGGAGATCGGCGGTACCCCGGCCCCGCACGCGGAGTTCGTGTTCCAGCCGGAGCTGGTGGTGCGCGGGTCGACCGGCGCCCGGCGCTAGACCGTCGAGGAGAACGCCCGCACCGTCCACGGGGGACGCCTCCGGCAGCTCGTGCGGAACGGGCACCGCGAACGCCGCGGTGGCCGCCCCGTCGTCCCGCCGCGGACGACCTCCGGTCGCGCTCGTGGCGCGACGTCCTCGGACGGGTGCTGCTCAGGCGCGCGCGGTGCTGTCGCGCACGGTCAGCCGGGGGGCGAGCAGACGGGTCTCCGCGCCGGTGTGGCCGCCCAGGCTGCGGACGGTCATCTCCACGGCGAGCGCGCCGACCTCGTCGGCCGGGATCGCGACCGTGGTGAGGGCGACCGGGTGGTTCTCGGCCATGCTGTCCGGGCAGACCGCGACGACCGACACGTCCTGCGGCACCCGGCGGCCCCGGTGGCGCAGGTCCGAGAGCACGGCGGGCAGCACGGCCTCGTTGTGCACCACCAGACCCGTGACGTCGGGGTGCTGTGCGAACAGATCGTCCAGGCCCGAGCTGACCGCCTCGTAGGAGTGCCTGCACGACCGCGGCACGGCCTTCACGCCGCGGGCGCGGGCCGCGTCGGTGAAGCCGCGCAGGAACCGGGCCGCGTAGCTGGTGCCGCGCCGGTAGACGGCGGGCGAGGGCCCGACCAGCGCGATCGAGCGGTGGCCGAGGTCGGCCAGGTGCGCGACGCACACCGCGCCCGCCGCCGTGAAGTCCAGGTCCACGCACGGCAGCCCGCAGGGGGAGTCCGGCGCGCCGATCAGGACCACCGGCCGGTCGAGCGCGAGCAGCATCGGCACGCGCGGGTCGTCGCTCTCGACGTCCATGACGATGAGCGCGTCGGCCAGGGCCGAGGACGCGACCCGTTGCAGCGCGGCGGGCCCCTCGTCCTTGGTGAGCAGCAGGACGTCGTGGTCGTGGTCGCGCGCCGCCTTCACGACCGAGGCGACGAACTGCATCACCACGGCCACGTTGAGGTCGGTGCGCAGCGGGACGACCAGCGCCAGCACGCTGGTCTTGCTGCTGGCCAGCGCGCGCGCCCCGGCGTGCGGGTGGTAGCCGAGCCTGCGGATGCTCTCCTCGACGAGCCTCTTCGTCTTCGGCGAGATGGAGCGCTTGCCGCTGATCACGTACGAGACCGTGCTGGGCGCGACGCCCGCCGAACGGGCGACCTCGTGGATCGTGACCATGGCGTGCTCCTCGTCGTCGAAGCGCATCGATTTTCTGTGAAGGTAAGTGAAATCGCAGATTCGCACAACCTTTCTAGCGCATTCGGCGAGCATTCGACTGTCGAATTCGTCGAACGCCCAGGTAGTTTCCGATTCAGTGGCTCCTGTGCAGTTCAGCGGCCTGTGAATGGCTTGCTCCGAATGCTGCTTGCCCCCTGTTCGGCGCCGGTGCAATAGTGCTGGGCGGGTCTGTTTTGATTTCGTCGAACCGATTCGACGAAAGATCTTCCGGGATGACGGGACGTCGTGCGGAAGCGTGGCCCGGTCGAGCCGACCCGGTGCCTCCGGGAACACCGGGCGGGTCGACTCGGTGCCCGACCGGGTCCCTGGGCGCGCTACCGGCCCAGCGGGATCTCGAAGTGCACGGTCTGGAAGCTGATCGGGTCGCCGTCGCGGTTGTCGTAGACCTCGGTGGCCGCCGACCGCCAGAACGGCTCGGCGCCCTCGATCCGCGTGTCGGTGTGCAGGTACAGCCGCTCGTAGCTCGGGGTGTCGGCCACGAACCGCGTCGCCAGCGCCACGAGGGCCCTCGCCAGGCCGCACCGGCGGTGCTCGGGCCGCACGTAGACGCGGAACAGCTGCGCGGTCGGGCCGGCCGGGTAGCGCTCCGCGAGCCACGCCGGGTGCGGCGGGCTCGACGGTGCCGTGGAGCGGACTCCGGTGGTGGCCACGACCTCGTCGCCCTTGGTCGCCACGAACAGCGCGTGCCGCTCGGGCACCAGGTACGACCCGGCCAGGTCGACCACGTCGGCGTGCCACTCGGGCCGGTAGCCGTAGCCGAACTCGTGGTAGAAGGTGTCCAGCATGACGCCGCGCGCGCCCGGCAGGTCGGCCTCGGTCGCGAGCCTGACCTCGTAGGGTCCGACCTCGCGGTGGTAGGTGGTCACGTCCGCTTCTCCTCTGTTCCTTCGACGGCACTGCCGAGCAGGCCGGTGGTCACCGGGTGGGTGGGGGAGCCGAGCACGTCGCGCGCCGGTCCCGATTCGACGACGCGGCCCTCGTGCAGCACCGCGACGCGGTCCGCGAGCCGGGCGACGACGCCGAGGTCGTGGCTGACCAGCACGAGCGCGCAGCCGTGCGCGGCGCGCAGGTCGGCGAGCTGGTCCAGCAGCGCGGCCCGCGTCAGGGTGTCCAGGCCCGAGGTGACCTCGTCGCAGACCAGCACGTCGGGCCGGGCGAGCAGGGCGCGGACGAGCGCGGCGCGCTGGAGTTCGCCGCCGGACAGGCTCGCCGGTCGGCGCACCGCGGTGCGCTCGTCCAGGCCCACCGCGGCCAGCTCCGCGAGCGCGGCGTCCCGAGCGTCCGGTGTGGACGATCCGCGCAGCCGCACGGCGGTGCGGGCGACCTGGTCGAGCACGCTCCGGTGCTCGTCGAAGGACGCCCGCGCGTCCTGGAACACGTACTGCACGGCGGCCAGGTCGGTGGTGCCGCGGCGGCGCAGCGACCGGGCCAGGTGCCTGCCGTCCAGCAGCACGTCCCCGGTGCGGTGCTCGTGCAGCCCGGCGACGCACCGCGCGAGGGTGGTCTTGCCGCTGCCGGACCGCCCGACGACGGCGAGGCACTCGCCCGCGCCGACCGCGACGTCCACGCCGTGCAGCACGGTCGTCCGGCGGTGGCGCGCGGTCAGGTCGCGCACCTCCAGCCGCGCGGGCCGGTCCGCGGTCTCGTCGGGCACGCCCAGCCGCGGCTGGGCGGCGACGAGCGCCCGCGTGTACTCCTGGCGGGGCCGGGTCAGCACGTCGGCCGCCGCACCCGCCTCCACGACCCGGCCCTCGCGCAGCACCACGACCTCGTCGGCCAGCGCGCGGACCACGTCGAGGTCGTGCGTGAGCAGCACGACGGCGACGCCCTGGGCGACGACCGCCGCGAGTTCGTCCACGACCTCCGCGCGGGTGATCGGGTCCTGACCCGTGGTGGGCTCGTCGGCCACCAGCACCGCCGGGTCGCCGACCAGCGCCAGCGCGAGCACGACCCGCTGCTGCTGGCCGCCGGAGAGCTGGTGCGGGAAGCGGCGCAGCAGGTCGGCGGGCACCCGTGCCCGCCGCAGGGCCGGGGCGATCAGGTGCGCGCCGCCGTGCAGCGCGGCGACCTCGCGGAACACGCCGCCGATCCGCCGGACCGGGTTGAGGGCGGACGACGGGTGCTGCGGCACGAAGGCGACCCGCCCGGTCACCGAGACCCGCCCGGTCACGGCGACGCCCGGCGCGTGCTCGCCGAGCAGCGCCAGACCGGTGGTGGTCTTGCCGCTGCCGGACGCGCCGACCAGCGCCAGCACCCGGCCCGCCGACAGGGCGAAGCTCACGCCGTCCAGCAGCGTGCGCCGCCCGGCGACGGCCCGCAGGTCCTCCACGTGCACCACGGGCGTCACGCCG
This sequence comes from Umezawaea sp., assembly GCF_057122925.1. Taxonomy (NCBI): domain Bacteria; kingdom Bacillati; phylum Actinomycetota; class Actinomycetes; order Pseudonocardiales; family Pseudonocardiaceae; genus Umezawaea; species Umezawaea sp. The sequence goes on from NZ_DBNGPQ010000182.1 coordinate 7,853, forward strand.
CGACCTCCGAACGGGCTCGCAGGGCGCGGTCGAACACGAGGTTGAGCCCGATCGACAGCGCCACGATCAGCAGCGCGGGCACGACGACGGCCCACGGCTGGAGGAACAGGCCGCCGCGGTTGCGGTCGACCATGACGGCCCAGTCCGCCGCGTCGGGCGGCACGCCGACGCCGAGGAAGCTGGCCGAGGCCACCAGGTACAGCGCGCTGGTCAGCCGGGTGCCCACGTCGGCGGCGACCGTGCGCAGCATCGACCGTCCCGTGTAGACGATGGACGTGCGCCACCACGACTCGCCCTGGAGGCGCATGGCCTCCAGCGCGGGCCGCCCGGCGATCTCCAGCGCCGCGGCGCGGGACAGCCGGGCCACGTCCGGGAAGTTGACCAGCACGACGACCCCGACCAGCACCGGGAGGCCCTGGCCCGCGATGGCCGCCACCAGGATCAGCACCAGCAGCGACGGCACGGCGAGCAGCAGGTCGAGCGGACGCATCAGCAGCTCGTCGACCGGCCGGAGCCGGGACGTCGCCGCGAGCACACCCCACGGCACGCCGACCGCGTACGACCCGAGCGTCGCCAGCAGCGCGACCAGCACGACGGTCTGCCCGCCCGCGAGCACCTGGTGCCACACGTCGCGCCCGACGAAGTCCGTGCCCAGCGGGTGGGCCGTCGTGAACGGCGCGCCCCGCGTCAGCTCGTCGGGCAGGAACAGCGGTCCGAGCAGCGCGAGCGCGAGCGGGACCGCGATGAGCAGACCTCCGACCGCCCTCACGCGAGGCCCGCCGATCGGGGGGCCAGGCGGAAGGCGATCAGGTCGGCGAGCAGGTTCACCAGCACCGTCGTGACGGCGAAGACGACCGCGAGCCCCTGCACCACCGGCAGGTCGCGGCCCGCGACGGCGTCGACCAGCGCGGTGCCCAGACCGGGGATCACGAAGACCGCCTCCACGACGATCACGCCGCCCAGCAGCCAGTCCGTGGTGCGCGCGACCTGCTGAACCGCCGGGGCCAGCGCGTTCGGCAGGGCGTGCGCGAACCGGAGCCGCGTCACGCCGATGCCGAGCCTGCGGGCGTGCCGCACGTGGTCCGACGCCAGCGCGTCGATCATGCCGGCCCGCACCAGCCTGCTGATGGAGCAGATCGGCCTGGCCAGCAGCACCACGAGCGGCAGCACCAGCATCTCCGGGTGGGCGAGGAGGTTCCCGCCCGCGCCGACGGCCGTGGGCGGCAGCCACCGGAGCTGGACGCCGAACAGCGCGATCAGGACGACGGCCAGCGCGAACTCCGGGATCGAGTGCAGCCCGACGCTGATCGACGTGAGCACCCGGTCGAGCGCACCGCCCTCGCGCAGCGCCGCCAGCACGCCGACCCCCACAGCGACCGGGACGAGCAGGACGAGGGTGAGCACGGCGAGCACCGCCGTCGGTCCGAGGCCGTCGAGCAGGAACTCCGCGACCGGGCGACCGGAGACCAGCGAGACGCCGAGGTCCAGCCGGGGCAGGCCCAGCAGCCACGTCCACCAGCGCTCCAGCGCGGGCCGGTCGAGCCCCATCGCCGCCCGGATCTCCTCGATCCGCCGCGGGTCCGGGTTGTCGCCCGCCAGCGCGACGGCCGCGTCCCCCGGCAGCGCCCGCACGAGCAGGAACACCAGCGTGGCCACGGCGAGCACCTGGAGGACGCCGAGGCCGAGCCGCCGGGTGGCGTACCGGCGCAGGCTCACCCCAGCCACACCCGGTCGAACCGCGCCCAGTCCAGGGAGTTGGCGGGCGCGGTCGCGACACCGCCGACGTTCGGCGACGTGCCGACGATCCAGTCGGCGAAGCCCCACATCAGGTACCCGCCCTGCGCGTGCAGGGAACCCTGCATCTCCCGGTACACCGCGCCGCGCTCCTCCGCGTCCACGGTGGACACGGCCTTCCGGTAGAGCGCGTCGAACTCGGGGCGGGCCCACTTCGTCACGTTCGTGCCGGAGTCGGACAGCAGCCGCTGCGCGATGTGCGTCTCGATCGGCATGGCGCCGGACCGGAAGCTCGACAGGGAGCCGTTCTTCAGCGTGTCCGACCAGTAGCTGTCCTTGTTGCCCGTGACGACCTCGATGGTCAGGCCCGACCCCTTGGCCTGGTCGGCGAACACCGTCGCCGCCTCGACCATCCCGGCCGCCGCCGTGGACGTGTCGAGCGTGACCCTCAGGCCCTCCGCGCCCGCCTTGCGGATCAGGAACCTCGCCCTGTCCAGGTCGCGGGCGCGCTGCGGGATGTCGTCGGCGTAGTGCTCGTAGCCCTTGCCGAACAGGTCGTTGCCGACCTGCCCGCTGCCGCCGAGGACCGCCTCCACCAGTTGCGGCCGGTCGGCCAGCAGGAACATCGCCTCGCGCAGGTCGGGGTTGTCGAACGGCGCCCGGTCGAGCTTCATGGCGAACGACTGCACGGCGCTGTTGGGGGAGCGGTGCAGCACCATCCGGTCGCTGCCGGTGTTGGCGCGCGCGGTGGTGGGCGTGAGGTCGTGCGCGTACTCGACCTGCCCGCCGAGCAGCGCGTTGGCGCGCGCCGATTCCTCGTTGGCGATCACGAACTCCAGCTCGTCCAGGTGCGGCGCGCCCTCCCAGTGGTCCGGGTTCCGCGTGAGCAGCACCGACTTGCCCGGCGCGAACGACTCGAAGCGGAACGGTCCCGAGCCGACGGGCCGGGTGAAGTCCTCCGCCCCCTCCGGCACGATGTAGGTCCCGAACGCCGCCAGGGCGTTGGGGAACTCGATGAACGGCCGTTGCAGCGCGAACTCCACGGTCCGGTCGTCCACGGCCCTGCTGTTCGGGAGGTCGATCAGCGCCAGGCTCGACTTCGCGCGGAACGTCCGCCGGGGGTCGAGGATGCGGGCGTAGCTGGCCAGCACGTCCTGCGCGCGCACCGGCTTCCCGTCGTGGAACACGGCTTCCCGCAGGGTGATGCGCCAGCGCAGGAGGTCGGCGCTGGGCTCCCAGCGCTCCGCGAGCCTGGGCTGGGCCGACACGTCCTGGCCGAGGTCGGCGAGCTTGTCGAACACCGCCTTCGACCGCGCGGCCTCGACGAACAGGTTGGCCAGGTGCGGGTCCAGCACCTCCTTGGCGCCACCGCCCGCGAACGCCGCGCGCAGCCTGCCGCCCCGGCGCGGACCGGCCGCGGCGGGGGAGGGTGCGTCGGTGGCGCAGCCGGTGAGCGTGGCGGCGGACAGTCCGGCGGTCAGCCCGAGGAAACCCCGGCGGGTGAGGGTCATGGATGGGTCCTTCCGGTGAGGCGGGCCACGACGTGCAGGCGGTCGCCGGACAGCGGCGTGGTCAGGTCGGCATCGGGTGTCCACGGCTCGTCCGTGCGCGGGCCCGGCCGGTCGAACAGCGCCAGCACCTCGAACCCGGCGAGGTCGAGCAGGTGGCGCAGCTCTTGGGGGAACAGCAGCCGCCACGCCGAGCGCTGCACCAGCGGCTCGGCCCGGCCCGGCCACTCCCAGGTGCGGCGGCGGCGCAGGAGCTGGTCGGCGTGGTCGATCCACAGCTCGGTGTGCGAGGTGTACGGCACGTCCCGCCAGGTGACGGTCCTGGTGCGGACGCCGTCGAGCAGCTCGGTGCCGCCGAGGAAGAACGCGCCGTTGCGCATCTCGGCGACGAGCAGGCCGCCGGGCGCGAGGTGCTCGCGGCAGCGGGTCAGGAACGCGTCGAGGTCGGCGTTGGTGTGGTTGTACAGCAGCGCGCTGTCCAGGCAGGTGAGCACGTCGAACCGCCTGCCCAGCGCGAACGTCCGCATGTCGCCGAGCACGAACTCCGCCTCGGGGTGGTGCGCCCGCGCGTGCTCGACCATCCGTTCCGAGCTGTCGAGCCCGACGACCCGGTAGCCCGTGCGCGCGAGGTGTCCCGCGTCGCGGCCCGTGCCGGAGCCGACGTCGAGCAGGTGCCGTCCGCCGTCGAAGCGGGTGACGAGGTCGTGGACGAAGCGCGCGGCGAGGTGGTCGGGGTCGGGGAACTGGTGTTCGTACAGCTCGGGGTTGTCCGTGAGCAGGTTCGTCATCGCGCCACCTCCGGTCGGGTGAGGGCTCCTCGTCGGTGCAGCCGGGCGACACCGGCCGCGCCGCCGAGCCCGATCGCCACGCACAGCGGTGACGTGAGCCATCCCGCCGCGCCGATGGTCCAGCCGATCACCGCGTTGGCGACCGCCGCCACCACGCCGGAGGCGAGGTAGAACATGCCGAAGTAGGTGCCGGTCAGCTCGTCCCGGCCGAACCGGGGGACCAGCTCGTAGACGAACGGCTGGGCCGCCATCACGCCGACCGACAGCAGCAGCGTCGCGACCAGCACCGGCACGACGCCCTCCGCCACGGCGGTGGCGGTGAACCCCGTCCCCATGACCGCCAGACCGAGCGCGATGGCGTTGCCCCGCGCCACCCTGGCGGACAGCACGCGGGTGATCCGCACCTGGAGCAGCAGGGTGGCGACCGTCGACACCAGGAAGATCAGCGCGACGACGCCCGACGACCCGGTGGCGCGCTGGGCCTGGAGCGGCAGCACGAGGTAGAGCTGGTTCTGGAGCGCGAACATGCCGGTCAGCGCGAGGGTGAACGCGACGAACCGGCGGTTCGCCAGGCACTCGCGCCAGTCGCCGAGCACCGTGGCGCCGCGCCGCGCGGTCACCGGCCGGGCGGGCAGCACGACCGCCTGGGCGACGGTGAGCACGAGGAAGACCCCGGCGGCTACCAGCGCCGCGACCCGGAAGTCCCACAGCAGCAACGCGCTCCCCAGCACGGGCCCGACCAGCGCGCCCGCCTGACCGAACACGTTGAACAGCGCGAACGCCTCCGCCCTGGTCTCCTCGGGCGTCTCCACGGCGATGTGCGCGCGCACGGCCGGGTTGAACAGCGCGCCGGCGAGTCCGCTGAGGACGGACGCGGCCAGCAGCACCGCCACCGACTCGCCCACCGCGAACAGGCCGAACCCGACCGCCCGCAGCGCGCAGCCCGCGATGATCACCCGGCGCGGCCCGAGCCGGTCGGACGCCGTGCCGCCGAGCAGGAACAGCCCCTGCTGGCTGAGCGTGCGCACCCCCAGCACCACCCCGATCGTCGCCGTGGACAGGCCGAGACCGCCGCCGAGGTACGTGGCCAGGTAGGGGATCAGCAGGTAGAAGCCCGTGTTCACGCCGAACTGGTTGACCAGCAGCAGGCGGACGGACACCGGGAAGCCCCGCAGCGCGGTCATCGCGGTGCCACGCCGAGACCGGGGGAACCGGACAGGCGGAGGGTGCCGTCCTCGCCGCCGATGCCGGTCCACGGGTCGTCGGCGAGCAGGAGGTGGCCGTCCAGGTCGACCCACCGGGCGTGCCCGGTGAGGTGCACGGCGGGCGCGATGCCCAGCGAACTGGCGACCAGGCAGCCCAGCATCACGTCCAGGCCGTGCTCGCGGGCGACGGAGATGATCTCCAGCGCGGGCCCGATCCCGCCGCACTTGGCCAGCTTGACGTTCACGCCGTCCACGACGCCCGCCAGCGCGCGCACGTCGGCCGCGGTCGCCGCGTCCTCGTCGGCGATCAGCGGCACGGGGCACCGGTCGTGCACCCAGGCGAGACGGGCCGGATCACCCGGAGCGACGGGCTGTTCGAGCGCGTCCACCACGACGCCTGCGGCCGTGAGCCGCTCGACCACCCGCACGGTGCGCTCGGGCGTCCACCCGCCGTTGGCGTCGAGCAGCAACCGGGTCTCCGGCGCGGCGGCCCGGACCGCGGTCACCACCGCGACGTCGTCCTCGGCGCCGAGCTTGACCTTGAGCAGGGAGAAACCCCTGGCGGCCAACGCCGCCGCCGCGGCGGCGGCGGATCCGGGGTCGGTGATGCCGATCGTGCACGCCGTCGGCACGTCGGTCCACAGCGGAACCCCGGCCAAGGCGTGCACGGGAACCCCGCCGCCGTGGCCGATGACGTCGTGCAGGGCGGCGTCGACCGCCGCCAGCACACCCGGCGGGAGGTCGAAGCCCGGCAGGTCGGCGAGCAGCGCCTCCGGCGAGGAGCACTCGGCGGCCACCGCCCGGAACTCCTCCAGCAGCAAGGTGATCCGCTCGACGTCGAGGTCGTGGAAGACGCTCGTCACGACCTCGCCGTGACCGCGGAGCCCGTCGTGCTCGACGACCACCTGGACCGCGTCCCGGCGGGCCATGACCGACCGCGAGATGCGCAGGGGAGTCCGCAGGGTGAGGCCGCGCACCGTCCAGTCGAGCCTCACGCGGGCACCCCGACGGCCAGGCGCGGGTCGACCACGGACCGGCAGCGCGCCCAGCCGCTGACCTCGACCGCGTCGGCGTGGCCGATCTCCATCGGCCGGTCGGCGGCGGGGCCCAGGAGGCCGCGGCCCGCGCAGAAGTCGTCGTCGAAGATCGTGCCGAGGTAGCGGTGCGGGCCGTCCGGGAAGATCGTCACGACGCTGGCCCCGGTCTCCACCCGCGACACCCAGGCGGCCACCAGCGCCACCGCGCCGGTGCTCCAGCCACCGGACACGAAGCAGTCCCTCGCCAGGCGGCGGCACGCGTCCACGACCTCCACGGGTCCGAGCCAGTGCACCTCGTCGAACTCGGCGTAGGCCACGTTGCGCGGGTGGATGCTGCTGCCGAGCCCGCGCATCACCCGTGACCGCGCGGGCTGGCCGAAGATGGTCGACCCCACCGCGTCCACGCCGACCAGCCGGACGTCCGGCCAGTAGCGGCGCAGCGTCGAGATGACGCCCGCGCTGTGCCCGCCGGTGCCCACGCTGCACACCAGGACGTCCACGTGGTCGAGCTGCTCGGCCAGTTCCGCGGCCAGCCCGGCGTACCCGCTCGGGTTGTCGGGGTTGTTGTACTGGTCCGGCCAGTACGCGCCGGGCAGGTCGCCGAGCACCGACCGCAGCCGGTCGAGCCTGGCCTGCTGCCAGCCCCCGGTCTCGTGCGGGCGGTCGACCACCTCCAGCCGGGCCCCGTGCGCGCGCAGCAGGGCCCGCATCGACGGCTCCAGCTCGTCGTCCACCACGAGCACCACGGGGTGGCCGAGCACCTGGCAGGCGAACGCGAGGCCGATGCCGAACGTGCCGCTGGTCGACTCCACGACCACCGCCCCCGGCCGCAGCTCACCGCGTTCGCGGGCCGCCAGCAGCATCGACACGGCGGGCCTCGCCTTCATGCCGCCCGCGCTCAACCCTTCGAGCTTCGCCCAGAAACCGCCGTGCCGGTGGGGGAGCGGCGTGTCGATCCGGACCACCGGGGTCTTGCCGAGCAGGTCGAGCAGGTGGGTGTTCCGGCGTGGTGTCACGACGTGTGCTCCCGCCGGTACTGGAAGACGGTCGTCGGGCCGCCGTCGAGCCAGAAGAACGGGTAGGGCTCGGCGGACACGGCGGACAGGCCCGCGCCCAGGAACCACGGCAGGACCGCGCTGGCCGTCTGCGCGAACGCGACGACGGGTCGTCCGGCCAGGGACGCCGTGCGCAGCAGGGGTTCGAAGCTGCCGTTGCCGACGGCCATGCCGGACACGAGCACGAGGTCGCAGTGCTCCACGGCGGCCAGCGCGTCGGTGACGACCGGCTCGTCCCACTCCGTCCGGCCGCCCTTGAGGTCGCACGGCACGTACCGCAGGCCGCGGGCGCGCAGGTGGTGCAGCAGCGAGTTCACCACGCCGACCACCAGCACCCGGCTGCCCGGTGGGGCGTCGAGCAGGTCGACCACGGCCGACGCGCGCGCCAGCGACTTCTCCAGCGACGTGCCCCCGGCCACGACGACCGGGCGCGCGCCGGAGCGCTCGTGCGGGTGGGCGCTCATCAGGTACGCGTCGAGCGCGGCGGTCCGGATGGCGGGGCTGGGGTGGGCGAGCAGGTCCGCGGCGGAGGCGCCCACGCAGTCGTGCACGTCGGCGTCGGCGAGTTCCCCCGGTTCGACCGCGCACGACCCGACGGCCCGCTCGATCCGCAGGCTCACCACGGTGTTGCGGTAGGACCGGTCCCTGGACGCGTGCCGCGCGCCCTGGCTCGTGGTGAAGGCGACGCTGACCGCGCACGACGCCGGGTCGGGGCCGAGCGCCCCGGCCCGGACCAGCTCGGTCAGGTCGGCGACGGAGGAGACGGGCTGGTGGGTCGACCGCACGGTCACGCCCGCTCCTCCGCGTACCGCACGGAGAGCCCGGCCACGGCGCGCTCGGCCCTCGCCCGCGCGCCCGCGCCGTCGACGTCGGTCACCACCACGTGGCCGAGGTAGGTGTTGTTGCTGGTCGGGTCGCCCGCGCGGTGGCCGCTCGGCTTGAGCGCCCAGTCCACGACACCGGACTCCCGCCCGAGCGCCTCGGCTCCGTCGATCCCGGCGAGCAGCCCCGCGCGCGGCGGCAGCAGGAACGAGATGGCGGCGCTGCGCACCCCGGTGGCAGCCGGGGTCAGCGCGGGCCGTTCGCCGACCGCGAGCTGCGCGAACACGGCGGGCAGGTCGATCCCCGTCACCCGGCGGACCAGTTCGGTGATCTGGTTGCCCGCCGGTCGGGGGTTCACCTCGATCAGCCTCGGCCCGTCCTCGGTCAGCTTGACCTCGGTGTGCGCCACCGCGTTGTCCAGGCCCAGCGCGCCGATCGCCGCGACGGCCGTGGCCACGGCGGCGTCCCGGTCGGCGGCGTCCAGGTCGGCCGGGAACATGTGCCCGCTCTCGACGAACCACGGCTCGCCCGCGAGGCTCTTGTCCGTCACGCCGACCACGTGCGTCACGCCGTCGTGCGTCACCGTCTCGACGCTCACCTCGGGGCCGGTCAGAAGCTCTTCGAGCAGCACCGACGGCACGCGCGGCTGGCTGCGGGCGTTGACCGGGAACGCCTCCAGCGCCAGGAACGCCTCGCGGAGCTGGGTCTCGTCGGCGACCTTGCGCACGTGCATCCCGCCGCAGAGGTCGACCGGCTTCACCACGAGCGGGTAGCCCAGCCCGGACGCCGCCTTCGCCGTCGCCGACCAGCCCTCGGCCAGCTCGTACCGCGGACCGGGCACGCGCGCGTCGCGCAGGGCGGCCCTGGTGAAGTCCTTGCGGTAGGCGCGTTCCACGGCCCGCGGGTCGGGGCCCGGCAGGCCGAGGTGGGCGGCGACCTCGGCGACGGTCGACAGGTAGTAGTCGCACGAGGTGATCACCCCGTCGAACCGCAGCACCTCGTGCACGCGTTCGACGTAGGCCAGCAGGGCGGGCACGTCGTTGGTCTCGGCGGTGAGCACGTTCTCCGCCGCCAGCAGGGGGTGGGGGCCCGCACCCGGCGCCGAGCGCAGGTAGTGGTGCAGGTCGCGGGTGAGGAACGTGAAGCGGTGCCCGGTCTCGCGGATGGCTCTGGGCAGCAGCGAGCTCATCGCCCCGACCCAGCTCTCGATCATCAGCAGGTGCGCCACGCAATCCCCTTCTCCGGCGGCTGGCCAGTGGGCGGCCACGGAGGGGAATGGTAATCATTGTCAGTAGATCGGCGAACCACCGTTCAGGTGATGTGGCACACGATGTCGATCATGCATGGATCGGCGGTGACGGGGAGCCCGCGGGCATCCGGCCGACCGCGGCGGTGGTCGACGTGCGTCCGTCACCGCCGCGGTGCCGTCCGGAGGCTTCCGGCCTCAGTGGACACCCACCGCGGTCCCGAGACCGCGGTGGCGCGGGCTCAGTGCGAGAGCTTCTCCGCGAACACCCACCTGTTGCCCGACAGCGGGTCCCCCGGTTCGGGGCGCGGGCCCCGACCGTGGTGGTCGGTGAAGTCGTACGGCGTGTGGTCCGAAGTGGACCAACCGCGCGCGGTCAGCTCGCCCGCCGAGTCCGGTCGGGGGCCGCCGTCGAACAGCGCCAGCAGGTCGAGGCCGATCTGCCTGCGGGCCGAGGCGTACAGGCGGTCGTCGTGGACGTCCGGCAGCTCCCTGGCGAGCTTGGCCTCGAACGCCGCGGAACTGCCCGGCGCGCTCAGCCGGTCGACGGACGAGACCAGCTCCTCCTCGGTCGTCCGGGGGAGGAACAGCAGGACGCCCTCGGCCAGCCAGGCCGTCGGCAGGGCCGGGTTGAAGCCCGACCGCGCCAACGCGCCCGTCCAGTCGTCGCGCAGGTCGACCGCGACCGCCTTCCTGGCGAGCTTCGGCGTCGCGCGCAGACCGTCGAGCACCTCGTGCTTGAAGTCCAGGACGCCCTCGCGGTCGACCTCGAACAGCGCCACGCCGGGCGGCCAGTCGAGCCGGAACGCCCGCGAGTCCAGGCCCGCGCCCAGCAGCACCACCTGCCGGGCCCCCGCACGGGTCGACCGCAGCAGGTGGTCGTCGAACACCCTCGTCCGCAGCCCGAAGTACCGCGCCAGCCGCCCCCACAGCGGGTTCGCGTCCCCGTCCGGCACGTCCCACTCGCGGACGGGCCAGCCCTCGGAGGCCTTCGCCGCGCGCACGAAGTGCTCGGCGTAGAGGTCCGTCGCCAGGCTGTCACCGCGGTGCGTCTCGATCGCCCGCGCCGCCGCGACCATGAGCGCCGTCAGGCCGACGCCGTCCTCCACGCCCGGATGCCGATGCTCGGTGCCGACCACTCGTCCCCCTCGTCCGCGAAGAGCTGTTCGTGCGTGGTGGTGCGAGCGCCGTAGACGACGCTCATGAACCGCAGGATCTCCTCGTCCGGGAGGTGCATGCTCGTCGTGCAGTCCGTCAGGACCGTGACGTCGAAACCCTTCTGGAACGCCGTCCGCGCGGTCGAGTCGACGCACACGTCGGTGTAGAGGCCCGCGAACACGAGGTGCCCGATGTCGCGCTCCACCAGGTGCTCCTCGAACCCGTCGCAGAGGAACGCGTCGAAGCACGCCCGCTTCGTGAAGACCCGTTCGCCCGGCGCGGGCGAGACCTTGTGGAACTCCGCGCCGCGCGAGCCCTCCACGCACCTCGGCCGCCTGCGGAGCGCCTGCTCCCGCCACCGGCCCGTGGTGCGCCGCGCGTCGCCGAGGTACCGGACGAACACGACCTCCGTGCCGTGCTCCCGCGCCGCGTCGACGGCCCGCGCGGCGTTCGTCGTCACCTCGTCCAGCTCCTCCGGGGTGCCGCGGTAGCGCGCCGCGACGGCCGGTCCGGTGCAGAAGTCGTTCTGGAGGTCCACGACGACCAGGGCGGTCCTCACGACCCCACCACCGCTCCCCGGTCGGCGGCCAGTCCGATTCGATCGGCAGCGGTGCGCATTGATTCGCCAACCTCTTTCCGGATCAGGAATGACAAAACGAAGATTGCCGGTGCATTCACAAGTGCGTCGTTCGGTCGTCCGTCAGATCGTTGCACGCCTGTCGGAAAAGCAATCCTCAGTCACCGAAAAGGATGAACCAGCCCCGAAGAGGTGAGTGGTGGAAGGCCCCGGTCACTCCGCGCCACCGCCGTTCGGTCCTCACCGGTCGACCGCGACGGCGGTCCGCGCCGGGAAGTCCCGGAATTCCCGCACGGTCAACGGTGCCACCGCGGACACCGCGCAGACGACCCCGCAGACGAGGGTGACCGGTCCGGCGCCCCAGACGGCCGCCGCGGGGCCGACCAGCAGGAGGCTGAGCGGGATGGCGGCGAACGACAGCAGGTCGTCGTAGGACGCCACCCGCGACAGGACCCCGGCGGGCACGTGCCGCTGGAGCGCGGTGTCCCACAGGACGCCCCAGGTCGCGAACCCCAGCGCGCTCAGGAACGCGCACGCGACCAGTGCCGGGACCGGGGCCCCGGTGCCCAGCGCGAGCAGCGGGAGCGCGCCGGTCGCGGCGGCCAGCGCCCCGGTGCGCAGCGGGCGGCGCGGCGCGAGCCGGTAGAGGACCAGGCTCATCGCGAGCAGGCCGACCGCGCGCACGCTGAGCACGACGCCCCAGGCCACCGGACCGGTGAGCGCGGGCCCGAGCACCTGCCACGCGCCGACGTTGGCGAGGTTGAACAGGGAGAACCAGAGCGCCGCCGTCCACACCCACCGCCTCGACCGGAACTCGTGCCAGCCGTCGCGCAGGTCCGGCAGGAGGCTCCCGCCCGCCGGGGACCGCCTGGCGGGCAGCCGGGTCAGCAGGGCGGCGGCGACCAGGAACGACAGCGCGTCCACGGCGATGGCCCAGCCGCCGTTGGCGACCGCCGCGACGACCCCGGCCGCTGCGGGGCCGACGATCCGCGCGGCGTGGCGGGCCGACGCGAGCAGCGAGTTCGCCCGGTGCAGGTCGGCGGGCGGGACGAGGTCGGGGACGATGCCGCGCAGCGCGGGGGAGGCGAACGACTCCGCCACCCCGTTCACCAGCGCCAGCGCCGACACCACGAGCAGCGAGTAGCGGCCGGTGAGCAGCACGGCCGCCACCCCGGCCTGCGCGAGGCCCGCGACCAGGTTCGCGACGACGAGTACCGTCCTGCGGGAGAAGCGGTCCGCGACCGCGCCGCCCACGAGCAGCAGCGCCAGGTGCGGCCCGAAGCTCGCGGCCAGCACGATCCCGAGGTCGGAGGGCCGCCCGGAGGCACCGAGGACGCCGAACGCCAGCGCCACCGTCGACATCGACGTGCCGAGGTGCGAGACGGTGCGGGCGACGAGGAAGGTGTGGAAGCCGATCACCGCTGAAGGATGGTGAGCCGACCACGACGACCGCCATTGCTGCGGCGAAAGGCGCAACCATGACCCTGCTCCGCCTGAGCCCCACCGGCCTGGCCCGGTCGCGCTTCGCCCTGTCGCCGCTCGCCGAGACGGTGGGGCAGCTGATCGCGTTCCAGCGCACCGGGACGTCGAGCGCCTACCGCGAGTGGACCGCCCGCGACCCCGTCGCCGCCGGCCTGCTCGGGCTCGTGGCGACGACGAAGTGGTTCCCCGACTTCGTCGGCGTCCCGCCGACCGGCGGTGTGGACACCGCGCTGGACGGGGAACTCGCCGAGGTCGCCGCCTTCTCCGACGACGACGTGCGCCGGACCCTGCGCGACACCGTGGCGGCGAGCGCGGCCCGGCGCGACCCGGACTGGCTGCCGTCCGGCGACCTCGCGCCCCGGATCGCCGAGGTCTTCGAGGAGGGCTGGCGGCGGTTCGTCCTGCCGACCTGGCCGCGCCGCCGCGCCGTGCTGGAGCGCGAGATCACCCACCGCTCCGGGCTGCTGGCCGCGCACGGCTGGCAGCGCGCCGTCACGGGCATGACCCGGCGGTCGACCTGGGTCGGGCCCGACGCGATCCGGTTCAGCGACCAGCGGTACTCCGACCGCGACATCGGCGACCAGGGGCTGCTGTTCGTGCCCTACACGGCCCGGCAGGGCTCGTGGACGTGCGAGCACCCGCCCCGCTACGCCCTCGTCTACCCGGCGCGCGGCGCGGCGGCCGCCCTGGAACCCACGCCGACGGACCCGCTGTCCGTGCTGCTCGGCCCCGGCCGCGCCCGCGTGGTCGCCGAACTCGCCCGACCCGCGACCAGCACCCAGCTCGCCGCCGCGCTCGACCTGTCGCTGGGCACGGTCAGCGGTCACCTCGCGGTGCTCCGCGACGCGGGGGTGGTCACCCGGTCACGGGTCGGGCGAGGGGTGTTCTACCGGCTCACCGAGCGGGGTGAGGCGTTGCTCGGCCTGCCCTCGGTCTGACGCCCCGGCGTCCGGCGGACGCGACGGACGCGGGTGCCGGGGCGTGCGGGGTCAGGGGGTCAGCGCGGCCCGCACCTTGGCGATCATCTCGTCCTCCGCGGGGGCCACCTGGCCGTCGGCGGTGGCCACCTCCTCGCAGATCGCGATCATCGCGGCCGGGAACGCCTCGGCCTCGGCCGGTGCCTTCGCGGTGAGGATCTTCATGGAGGCGGTGAGCGCGTCGAGGACGGCGGTCTCCAGGTCGGCGTCCGTGCCCTCCGGCAGGCGGACGCGGGAGGCGCCGAGGACCTCGCGCAGCTCGCGAGAGAGGTTGACCATCGCCTTGAGGCCCGCGAAGCGCTCCTCGACCACCGGGCCGGGGTCGGCGTGCGACACGAGCACCATCGCGCCGTACACGGCCCTGCGCAGGGTCCGGCTTTCCACGTCCGTGTAGAAAATCATGCGGTCACCCTAGAACGTGCGGCTGAGCGGCTCGCCGGGGACGTGGCGAACGGGTGCCGCGACCCCCGGCCGGTGACCGGGCGGACCCGCGAGCGGCCGACGTGCCGACGACGTCGCTCTGCGGTCCCTTGTGGACGGT
>NZ_DBNGPQ010000183.1:0-15598 GCF_057122925.1 Umezawaea sp.
GTGTGGTCGGCACCCCCAACGCGGGAGCCGACCACACCGGCGGGTCACGAGCGGTCGGTCGGTTTCACCACGGGCTCCGAGGTGAGCTTCCCGCTCTCCCGCAGCGCCAGCACCGAGTGGCTCTTGCCGTAGACGAAGTACACGACGACACCCGCCGCCATCCAGATGAGGAACCGGACCCACGTCAACGCGGTCAGGTTCAGCATCAGCCACAGGCAGGCGAGGATCGCGAGGATCGGCACGAGCGGCACGAGCGGCGTGCGGAATCCGCGCTGGAGGTCGGGGCGCGTCTTGCGCAGGACCAGCACACCCGCCGAGACGAGGATGAACGCGAACAGCGTGCCGACGTTCACCATCTCGGCCAGCTTGCCCGCCGGGAAGAACCCGGCGGCCAGCGCGATCAGCGTGCCGACCAGGATCGTGACCCTGGTGGGGGTGCCGTGCTTGCCGGTCTTCGCCAGGCCCCTCGGCAGCAGGCCGTCGCGGGACATCGCGAACAGCACGCGGGTCTGGCCCAGCATCAGGACCATGACCACGGTCGTCAGACCGGCCAGCGCGCCGACGGAGATGACGTTGGCCGCCCAGTCGACGCCCAGGTTCGCGAACGCCGTCGCCAGGTTCGCGGGCGTGCCGTCGGCGGAGGTCTTGAGGTCGGTGTACGGGACCATGCCGGTGATCACCAGCGCCACCGCCACGTACAGCACGGTGACGATGACCAGCGAGCCGATGATGCCGCGCGGCAGGTCACGCTGCGGGTTGCGGGTCTCCTCGGCGGCGGTGGCGACGACGTCGAAGCCGATGAACGCGAAGAACACCAGCGACGCGGCGGCGAGCATGCCGTAGACGCCGAACGTGCTGCCCTCCTGGCCGGTGATCAGCGAGAACAGCGACTGCTCCAGACCCTCGGAGCCGACGCCGGACCCGCCGGTCTCGGCGGACGGGATGTACGGCGTGTAGTTCGACGCCTTGATGTAGCCGATGCCGACCACGATCACCAGCAGCACGACGAGGACCTTGATGGCGGTGATCACCTGGCTGACGCGCGACGACAGCTTGGTGCCGAGGACCAGCAGCACGGTGAGGGCGAGGACCAGCAGCACGGCGCCCCAGTCGAAGTCGACCGAGCCGACCGCGACGGTCGTCTTGGCCTCCAAGCCCACCTGTGCCAGCACGATCTGGAGGTAGGACGACCAGCCCTTGGCCACGGCGGCCGAGCCGACCGCGAACTCCAGCACCAGGTCCCACCCGATGATCCACGCCACCAGCTCGCCGAAGGTGGCGTAGGAGAAGGTGTACGCGCTACCGGCGACCGGCACCGTCGAGGCGAACTCGGCGTAGCAGAGCGCCGCCAGACCGCACGCGATGGCCGCCAGCACGAACGACAGCGAGACCGACGGCCCGGCCAGGTCGCCCGCGGTCTGCGCGGCGACGGTGAAGATGCCCGCCCCGATGACCACGGCGACGCCGAACACCATCAGGTCCCAGGACGTGAGGTCCTTGCGGAGCTTGGTGTCCGGCTCGTCGGTGTCCTCGATGGACTGCTCGATGGACTTGGTGCGCCACAGTCCGTTCCCCGGCACGGTGGTCCTCCTCTTGCAGGGTGAAGTACGACCTTTCACCCTAGGGGTCCACGCGTGCCGGGGCGCGTCAGGACGACCGGGTCCCCCGGACGCCGATCAGGGGTTCGCGTCGGCCACGCTGCGGTCCAGGTCCGGCTCCAGGTAGATGAGCCGGGCGGCCGGGATCTTGTTGCGCACGCGCAGCTCGGCGTCGTTGATCGCCTCGGCCGTCTCGGCGACGGTCAGGCCGGGGTTGAGCGCGATCTTGGCGGCCACCAGCAGCTCGTCCGGGCCGATGTACTGGGTGCGGATGTGGATGACGCTCTCCACCTTGCCCTTGGCCAGCTCGGCCTCCAGCACGTCCAGCTCGGCGGGCGAGGAGCCCTCGCCGATCAGCAGGCTCTTCATCTCGATGATCAGGATGATCGCGATGACGCCCAGCAGGACACCGATGGAGATCGTGCCGAGCGCGTCCCACACCGGGTCGCCGGTGATCGTCGCGAGACCGACACCGACGAGCGCCAGGATCAGGCCGATCAGCGCGCCCGCGTCCTCCAGGAGCACGACGGGCAGCTCGGGCACCTTCGACTGGCGGATGAACTGCCACCAGGTCGCGTTGCCCTTGATCAGCTTCGACTCCTTGATGGCCGTCATGAAGCTGTAGGTCTCCAGGCCGATCGCGACGACCAGGATCACCACCGCGACCATCGGCGACGACAGCGCCTCGGGGTGCTGGAGCTTGTGGATGCCCTCGTAGAGCGCGAACGCCGAGCCGAGGGTGAACAGCATCAGCGCGACGATGAACGAGTAGAAGTACCGGTCGCGACCGAAGCCGAACGGGTGGTTGCGGGTCGCCGCGCGCTGCGAGGTCTTCTGCCCCAGCAGCAGGAGCCCCTGGTTGGACGTGTCGGCGAGCGAGTGCACCGACTCCGCGAGCATCGACGACGACCCCGTGACCAGGAAGCCGACGAACTTCGCGACGGCGATCCCGGCATTGGCCACGAGCGCGGCGATGATCGCCTTGGTTCCGCCCCCTGCTGACACGTTGGCTCCCTGGTGAGGTCGAAGTCCGATTCGTCGAGGCGAACCCTAACGGGCCCGACCGCCTCAGGAGCCGGCGGTCGCCCGGAAGACGAGTGCGGGTTCGTCACCCGACGACCGGACGACCACCTCGGGGTCGTGCGCGGCGAGCCACATGGACTGCCCCTTGGCCAGGTCGAGTTCGCCGCCGCGGCCGTCCAGCACGGTCGCCGCGCCGCCGACGCACAGCAGGATCTGCGGGCCCGCGTCGTCGATGCGGACGTCCGCGCCCGCGGTGAGGTCCAGGCGCGAGAGCTCGAACTCCGACGACGGGGTGCGGTAGACCGCCAGGCCGGGAACGACCTCCTCACCGCGCTGGACGGGCATGTCGCCGCAGGTGAAGTCCAGGACGCGCAGCAGTTCGGGCACGTCCACGTGCTTGGGGGTGAGACCGCAGCGCAGGACGTTGTCGGAGTTCGCCAGGATCTCGATGCCGGTGCCGTGCAGGTAGGCGTGCAGGTTGCCCGCGGGCAGGTGGACGGCTTCGCCCGGCTGGAGCACCAGGCGGTTGAGCAGCAGCGCCGCCAGCACCCCGGCGTCACCGGGGTAGGCCTCGCCCAGCTCCAGGACCGTGCGGCACTCCAGGTCGAACTCGCCGCGCTCCTTGACGTGCAGCACGCACGCGTCCAGCACCTGGGGCAGCAGCTGGTCCAGCGCGGTCTGCGGCAGCGTGATCAACGTGGTGAACAGCGCCCGCAGGCCCTGCGCGTCCGGCTGGCCCGCGAGGAGTTCCGCGTACGGCGCGAAGTCCGGCGCGTCCAGCGACCGCAGCAGCGCCGCGGTGCGGTGCGGGTCGCGGAAACCGGCCAGCGCGTGGAACTCGGTCAGCGCGCAGATCAGCTCCGGCTTCGGCGACGGGTCCTTGTAGTTGCGGGTCGGCGCGTCCATCGGCACGCCTGCCCGCTCCTCCGCCGCGAACCCCTCGGCGGCCTGCGCCGCGGACGGGTGGGCCTGGAGGCTCAGCGCCTCCTCGGCGGCGAGCACCTTCATCAGGAACGGCAGCCTGCCGCCCCAGCGGCTCGCGACTCCCTCGCCGAGCTGCCCCTCCGGGTCCTCCGCCACCAGCTCCAGCAGCGACCGCTCCCCGCCGTCCGCCCCGACCACCCTCGACGGGTCGCCGGGGTGCGCCCCCATCCACAGCTCGGCCTCGGGGTGCGGCGCGGGAACGGTCTTGCCGAGCAGCTCTGAGATGGCCGTGCGCGAGCCCCACGCGTACGGCCGGATCGCGTTGTGCAGCAGTTCCACGGTCTCGTCCACTCCCTCGTCGGCGTCAGACCGCCGGTGCGTACAGCCCCGGTCCGCCCAGCTTCCCCGCGGCGAGACCCAGGTAGAGCGCGGCCAGTTCGAACCGCAGTGCGAGCAGCGCGGCGCACACCGCGTCGCCACCGGTCACTTCCTCAGCCGGTTCGAGCACGTCGGCCCCCGGCAGCGTCTCGTGCGCGGCTCGACGGGCGATCTCGGCGAGCTGTCCCTGCCGCACCGCGAGCAGCAGCACCCTGACCTGGCCGGTCGGTTCGTCGTCGGGGTCCGCGAACAGGTCCTCGGCGGACGTGGACTGGACGGCGCGGCGGTGCAGGACCGACTTGGTGAGCGCCTGCGGGTACCCGGCCACGTCGCTGACCACACCCGCGTAGCAGGCGAGCATCCCCGCACCGTGCGCCGCGACCGCCGTCGCCGGGTGGTCCAGCCCCCACAGCAGCGGGGTGCGGTCGGCGATCCGCAGCGCCAGCGACTTCGCCGGGTTCACGAACGACTCGTGCATCGGGTGGTCGCGCTCGGCCTCGCGGTCCAGCTCGTCCGCGATCAGGCCGACGTCCGTCTTGAGCAGGCCCATGGTGTTCAGCGCGACCAGCCAGCCGCCGAACGCCCGCGCGAACCCGAAGCCCTGCGGCACGGGCACCCGCGGCGGGATCAGCAGCGCGTGGCCCGCGGCCGACGCGGCCACCGGCCCGTCCGGCTCGGCGGTCAGCAGCACGCGCGCGCCGCGGCGGCCCGCGCGGTGGATCGACTCGGCCAGCACGTGGTCGCCGGGGTCCTCGGTGTGCGCGAGCACGACGTCCAGCGCGCCGACCCACGGCGGCAGCTCGTCCGCGACGACCACCGGTACCGGGCACGCCGGGCCCAGCAGCGCGGACGAGAGCTTCGCGACCGACGTGCCGACACCGGGACGGGTCAGCAGGACCAGCGCGCGCGGCCGTTCCTCGAACATCCTCGCCACGCCCAGCTCCGCCGCGACCTCCGCGGTGGCGCGGACCTGCGCACCCGCGTGCGCGGCGGCGCGCAGCCAGCCACCGGTGTCGTTCTCACCGATCCGGGTGGAGTCGTCCAGCAAGCTGTCGTCGAACACGCCAGGTCACCCGGCCGTCGGGTCCTGGTCGGCGTCCAGCCGCACGGCCTCGTCGAGCAGCAGCACCGGGATGCCGTCCGTGACGGGGTACGAGCGGTGGCACACCGAGCACGTCAGGAAGTTCGCCGATTGATCCCACTCAGCCGGGTCGGCCGATGCGCCGGTCAGCGGAGCGCCGACCAGCAGCGCGCCGTGCTCGGGGCACGGGCACGCCAGGATGTCCAGCAGCTGGGCGTCGAGTTGCACTGCCATTGGTCGTTCCCTTTCGTCAGCCGCGCACGATCGCGAGGACTTCGTCCCGCAATGCGGCGACCGCGTCGGAGTCGGCGGCTTCCACGTTCAGGCGGAGCAGCGGTTCGGTGTTGGACGCCCGCAGGTTGAACCACGAACCGTCGGGGAGTTCGACGGTGAGACCGTCGAGCTCGTCGAAGGTGACGCCGTTCCGCGCCCCGAAGGTTGCCTTGATGGCCGAAATGCGGTCGGCCTGGTCCGCGACGGTCGAGTTGACCTCGCCGGACGCCGCGTACCGCTCGTACTCGCGGGTCAGCTCGGACAGCGGGCCCGGCTGCTCGCCCAGCGCGGCCAGCACGTGCAGCGCGGCCAGCATGCCGGTGTCGGCGTTCCAGAACTGCCGGAAGTAGTAGTGGGCGGAGTGCTCGCCGCCGAAGATCGCGCCCGTGGTCGCCATCTCGGCCTTGATGAACGAGTGGCCGACGCGGGTGCGGACCGGCTTGCCGCCGTGCTCGGCGACGATCTCCGGCACGGCCTTGGAGGTGATCAGGTTGTGGATCACCGTGGCACCGGGGTCCTTGGCCAGCTCGCGCACGGCCACCAGCGCGGTGATCGCGGACGGCGACACCGGCTCGCCGCGCTCGTCGATCACGAAGCAGCGGTCCGCGTCGCCGTCGAACGCCACCCCGGCGTCCGCGCCGACCTCGACGACCTTGGCCTGGAGGTCGACCAGGTTCTTCGGGTCCAGCGGGTTGGCCTCGTGGTTCGGGAAGTTGCCGTCCAGCTCGAAGTACATCGGCACGACCTCGATCGGCAGGCCCTTGAAGACCTCGGGCACCGTGTAGCCGCCCATGCCGTTGCCCGCGTCCACGACGACCTTCAGCGGGCGGCTCCCCGACAGGTCGACCAGGTCCAGCAGGTAGGCGGCGTAGTCGGCGAGCAGGTCGCGCTCGGAGCGCGAGCCGGGCGTGACGCCCTCCGCGTCCGGGACACCGCGCTCGGCGTCCTCGCGGACCTGCGCCAACCCGGTGTCCTGGCCGACCGGCGACGCGCCCGCGCGGCACAGCTTGATGCCGTTGTACTCCGCCGGGTTGTGGCTCGCGGTGAACATGGCGCCGGGCAGGTCGAGCTTGCCGGAGGCGAAGTACAGCATGTCCGTGCTCGCGAGGCCGATGCTGATGACGTCGACGCCCTGCGCCGCCACACCGTCGGCGAAGGCGCTCGACAGCTCCGGCGAGGAATCGCGCATGTCGTGGCCGATGACGACGGCGGGGCCGCCGACCAGGCGCGCGAACGCGGCGCCCAGGTCGCGGACGACGGCGGCGTCGAGCTGCTCGCCCACCACACCACGCACGTCGTAGGCCTTGACGACGCCGGACAGATCGCGCACGCGGACACTCCTCGGCTGGACACACTCGGCTGCGGGCAGCTCTTGACACCACCCGGCCGGAAGCCTACCGGTGACGCGCCCGGTGACTCAGTCCTCGTGCGGATCAGGCAGAACGCGCAGGTGACCCCGCCGTATGTTGCCCGTCTGGAGATCGCGCTGGAGATCGCGCACCTCCAGCGGCCGATCAGCCCGTCCCGCCTCGCGCACCGCCTCGGCCAACGCCGTCAGGTCGTCCACGGTCGGCTCTGGAGCCGCGAACTCACCCTGGTACCTCACGACTTCCCACCCGCGGGGGGCGGTGAGCCTCAACGCGTGCTCCTCGCACAGGTCGTAGCTGTGCGGTTCGGAGTACGTGGCGAGGGGACCGACGACAGCGGTGGAGTCCGCATAGGCATAGGTGAGCGTGGCGACTGCCGGGTTAGCGCACCCGGTTCGCGAGCACCGTCTCACGCTCCGCACGGCGGGGACGATAGCGCGTCTCGCTCCCGCCGTGTCGGAGGCACGCTGGTTTTGACGTGAGACACCTCTCGTCCAGGTATCCGCGGGGCGGGATTGAGTACCTCCGGAGCTGGGCAACTAGGCTTGCGGTGTGGTGATGGCTCGGGGTTCGTGGCGGCAGGGTTCTCCTCGGCGACGCAATCGCGACAGGCACGGGAGAGGCCTGCGCGGTCCGCTGTACCCGGCGACCCTCCCCGCCGCCCGCAGCCGGGCCGAGCGGTTCGACGCGCTGGTGCTCGAAGCCCTCGAACCGATCGAGGCGCGGTGGCGCACGGAGCTGACGCAGCTCGACGTGGCGGTGGACGACGTGCCGGACGTGCAGCCGACCGACAGCGAGGACGGCGGGGTCGTCGAGGACGGCAACGTCCCGCTCGCACGGCTCATGCCCGCAGCCTCGGACAAGTCCGGCGGACCGACGCGGGCGCGGATCGTGCTCTACCGGCGACCGCTCGAAGCGCGCGCCAAGGACGGCGCCGACCTCTCCGACCTCGTGCACGACGTGCTGGTGGAGCAGGTCGCGAACTACCTCGGCCTCGACCCGGACGTCATCGACGGGGAGTAGCCACCGCCCGTGACGGGATGGCCGTCAGCAGGGTGAACAGGGCCGCGGCGGCCTGGAGCAGCAGCAACAGCTCGCGCACCGAACCCGGCGCCTCGATCCGCACCTCGCTGGCCGTGGTCGGCACCGTGACGCCGACCTGGTGGCCCCACACGCGGGACACCGGGGCCGGTCGGCCGTCGACCACCGCCCGCCAGCCGGGCTCGTCCTCCGCGGCCAGCACGAGCACCCGGCCCTCCGGGCCCTCCGAGACGCGCATGGCGGCCGACGGCGGGCCGGACTCGACCGGGGCGATGCCGGGGACGCCCAGCTCCGTCGGCGGGTTGCCGCCGGACCGGGCGCGGCGGGCCAGTTCCGGCGACAGCAGGACGGCGTTGCCCGCCGCCAGCTGGACGCGCAGCACCGGACGGCCGTCGGTCGTCGGGGGCGCGTCCGCGACGAGGTCGCCGACGGCGGCGCGCAGCCCGTCGGCCGCGGTGGCGTCGGGCAGCACGACGAACGCGACCCCGGCCGCGGCGGCCTGCGCGAGCGCCAGCCGCGCGGCGTCGGGGGTGCCCCCGGTCAGGTCGCGGGTCCAGCGGCTCAGCCGGGCCGGGCTGGAGGACGTCGGCACGAGGTCGTCGTCGCCGAAGGACGGCATCCGGCCCGCGACCTGGCGGGTCGGCTCGCCGTTCACGCCGAGCACCAGCACCGCGCGCCCGGTGCGGGGCAGCTCGTGGGCCACGGTGGACGGCAGCTCGCCCGCGCCGGTCCGCAGCGGGCCCTCGCGCAGGCCGAGGACGCCGGAGCAGGCGAGGCCGACGACGGCCACGACGCCCGCCACGGACACCAGGTGCCGGACGCGAGCGCTCGCGGGTGGGCCGTCGCGCCCGCACGCGGCCAGGACGACCCACAGCAGGCCCCAGCCGAGCAGCACCAGCGGCGCGCCGGTCCACCCGTGCTGGGCGGAACCACCGGTCAGCGGGGTCATCGGCACGGCGAGCAGAGCCGCGCCCGCCACGACGCCGAGGACGACCACGCCGAGGCCTGGCAGCATCGCCCGGTTCGGCCGCACCGCCAGCGCGCCGAGCGCGGCCAGCAGCACCAGCGCTCCCACGAGCGGCAGCGCGCCGGGCCCGCCCGGCCGCAGGGCGACCAGGTCGAGCGGCCCGACCTCCGGGGTGGCCAGGACCGCTCCGGTGCCGTGCAGGAGCACCACGGGGTGCTGGAGGACCACCGCGGGCCACGGCAGCAGCAGCGCGACGGGCAGCAGCACGACGGCGAACAGCCCGGCCACCCGGCGGCGGCCCTCGCCCTCCGGACCGGGGACGGCCACGAAGCCGATCAGCGCGCCGACGACGACCAGCACGTGCACCAGCGGCGAGAACGCGCCGACCAGCGCGGTGGTGAACGCGGTGCCGGACACCACCGGCAGCCACAGCCTGCCGCCCGCGCCGCGCAGCACCCCGAGCACGCCCGCGAAGACCAGCGGCGCGAGGACGTGGACCACGACCACGTCGAGCCGTCCCTGGCTGACCGCGGAGGTCGCGGCGGGCAGCAGGCCGTACGCGGCGGCGACCACGGCCCGCACCGGGCGGCGGACCCGCACGTGCCTGCTGGCGACGTACGCGGCCAGCGCGGCGAGCGGCGCGTCGAACAGCAGGACGAGCGCCACCACGGCGGACGGTCCACCGAGGACGGAGCCGAGCAGGCCGAGGACCGCGAGCGACGCCGGGGCGGGCGCGGTCGTGCCGCCGCTCACCGGGTTCCACGCGGCCAGGTAGCCCGACCACGTCTCGCCGAGGCCCTGGACCGGGAGCAGGCGACCGCCGGACAGGTCGAGACCGAGCCTGCCCGAGTTCGCCACCAGCGCGAACAGGGTCAGGCCCAGCAGCAGGACCAGCGGGGGCCCGAGCAGCAGGGACCGCAGCACGCGGGCCCGGTCGACCTCCACGAAGACCAGGTCGGGTTCCGGCCGGGAGCCCCTGGGCACCGGCGACGGCCGGGGTTTCGGGCTCGGCCGCAGCGCGGGCGCCAGCTCGGGCGCCTCCGTCGCGACCGGCACCACGGTGGCGGGACGGCGCAGCCCGCTGGTCGCGCGCACCGGGAGGCCCCGGCCGAGCGCGCCCGCGGGCAGGGCGTCCGGGCCGACGGCCCTGCGGCGGGCGTCCTTCGCGGACGGCGGCGGGCGCCAGCTCGGCCCGCGCTCGTCCTCGGGCAGCCTGCCGAGGCTGACGTCCGCCTCGACGCGGCGGCGGATCAGGTACGAGGTGGCCGAGCGGACGGCGTTGCGGAACCTGGTCGTGCGGCTGGTCACCAGGCCGCGGACCGCGCCGGAGCCCCCGCTCCTGCTCCCGCGGGCGGCGAGCAGCCCGGCCCGGCCGCTGAGCAGGTAGCGCAGCGCGCCGAACTCGCCGCGCGCGTCCGTCCACCTGCGCAGCAGCACGAACCCGAGCGCGCGCAGCACCTGGAGCACGGCGAGGCGGGGCAGGCCGAGCAGGAACGAGGGCGTCGACGTGTTCGCCAGGAACGTCCGGAGGCCGTGCGCGCGGTCGACGCCGCGCAGCAGCGGGCCGGGGCGGGCGGCGACCGCGTCCAGCCTCCGCAGCCCGCGCGACGCGGCGCGGACGTGGCGCATCCTCGCCACCGGCACGCACAGCACGAGGTGCCCGGCGCGGTTGGCGCGCCAGCCGAAGTCGACGTCGTCGCGCAGCAGCGGCATGCGCTTGTCGTAGCCGCCGAGGTCCTGCCAGACGGCGCGCCTGATCAGCGAGCCCGCCGAGGACACCGCGAGCGCCTCGGTGCTCTGCTCGAACCGCACGGCACCGCCGGGGCCGAAGCGGCTCCAGTCCGGTTCGGCCGGTCCGAGGCCGGTCTGCCGGTGGCCGGAGGAGTCGGTCGAGACACCCGCCTCGACGACGAGCCTGGGGTCGGCCCAGTCCAGGGCCAGCGGGCCGAGCACGGCGGCGCTCGGCGACAGCTCGGCCGCGGTCAGCAGCGACGACAGGCAGTCCGGTTCGGGCGCGCTGTCGTCGTGCAGGAGCCAGATCCACCGGCCGGGGTCGCCCCAGCGCTGGACGGCGTGGTCGACGGCGGCGTGCACGGCGGTGGCGAACCCGGTGCCCCTCGACATCCCGAGGACGCCGTCGAGGATCCGGTCGGGGCCTTCGGCGGCCTCCGCGAGCATCTTCGCCGTGCGGTCGGTGGACCCCGTGTCCACCGCGATGACGTGACGAGGCCTCGGTTCTTGGCGGCGCAACGCTGACAGCGCCGTGCCGAGCCACTGGTCCCCGTCGTGGCAGACCAGCACGGCCAACACCGGCGCGGTCCGAAGCCGCGGAGTGGTACTGCTCACCAAGTGCCCACTCCCGTGCCGCTCGCCGCCTCACCCGTCCGCTGAGCATTCCTCACGACGGGCCGGTTCGGCGAGCTTTCACACGGCGCGCTTCTTGAGCTTCCTCCGCTCGCGTTCGGACAGGCCGCCCCAGATGCCGAAGCGCTCGTCGTGCGCCAAGGCGTACTCCAGGCATTCCGAACGCACCTCGCAGCCAAGGCAGATGCGCTTGGCCTCACGGGTGGATCCGCCCTTCTCGGGGAAGAACGCCTCCGGGTCGGTCTGCGCGCACAGGGCGCGCTCCTGCCAGTCCTGCTCGTCAGTCGGGTCGTACAACTCGGTCAGCATTCCCAGCTCCTGCGCCGGGCCCTCCAACCGGTCCACGCCACGATCCCCGTCGATTTCCTGCATACAGTCCGCCTCCTCGCCTTCCGCTCTCCCCGGTTGGCGGACACCACTCGCAGTCCCACAACAGCGAATGACACCGATGTGATTACACCTGCGTCACAGCAAGGGGTCAAGCCGAGTCCACAGGACGGGGGATATTCCCGCGAATGGCCCCAAAACCCTTGACTAGCAGCACAGACGGTGATTGCTCCCGCGCTCGCAGCGATGCCCGCAGCTCCAACGGCCTAGAGACCGCTCCGCGGGACAGGCCACACTGATGGGGTGAAGCGATCAGCTGTGCGACCCAGTCCACTGTTCCTGGGTCTGTTGGCGGTCACGGCAGCGGGGGCCGTGCTCACCACCTTCGGCGCCGAAACAGGTCCCCTCGCCATCACCGGAACCGTGCTGTTCATCCTCGGGGGATGGGCGGTTTCCTTGTGCCTGCACGAATTCGGGCACGCGATCATCGCCTACCGGGGTGGAGACTACTCCGTCGCGGGCAAGGGTTACCTGACCCTCGACATCCGCCACTACACCGATCCAGTGCTGAGCATCGTGCTACCGCTGGTGCTGCTGGCGTTCGGCGGCATCCCCCTTCCGGGTGGTGCCGTGTGGATCAACCACCACTCCCTGCGGTCGAAGGGGGTGGAGTCCATGGTGTCCTTCGCGGGTCCGCTGACCAACCTCGTGCTCGGCGTCCTCCTCGCCGGATCGGTGGCGATTTTCAACCCGTCCGTGGCACTCGCCGCCGCGCTCTCGTACCTCGCCTACCTCCAGATCATCGCGTTCGTGCTCAACATGCTGCCCATCCCCGGCCTCGACGGGTGGGGCATCTGGGAGCCGTACATGCCCTACAAGGCGCAGCAGTTCGGCGCCAAGGTCCGGCCGTGGGCACCGCTGGCGCTGTTCGCCGCGCTGTTCGCGTTCCCGGCCGTGGCGAGCGTGTTCTTCGTCCTCGGTGAGAGCGTGTTCGGGCTCATCGGCGGCGAGATGGCCTTCGCGGGCTTCGGGCAGTTCAACTTCATGTTCTGGCGCTGACGAAACGGTGGGAAGCACCGCGTGGGAGGATCGCGCCCCGTGAAGGTCGTCGTTTTGGTGGGTGGCGTTGGCGGTGCCCGGTTCCTGGTCGGCCTGAAGGCCCTCCTGGGGGCCGGGGCGGGGCACGAGGTCGTCGCGGTGGTGAACACCGGTGACGACGTGTGGATGCACGGGCTGCGGATCACTCCCGACCTGGACACGTGCATGTACACGCTCGGCGGCGGGATCGACGCCGAGCGCGGTTGGGGGCGGCAGGACGAGTCCTGGACCGTCAAGGAGGAGCTGGCCGCCTACGGCGCCGAACCCACGTGGTTCGGCCTCGGCGACCGCGACATGGCGACGCACCTGGTGCGCACGCGCATGCTGCGGGCGGGCTACCCCCTCTCCGCCGTCACGGAGGCCCTGTGCGCCCGCTGGCAGCCGGGGGTGACCCTCCTGCCGATGTCGGACGACCGCGTGGAGACGCACGTCGTCGTCGAGCAGGACGGCGAGCAGAAGGCGATCCACTTCCAGGAGTGGTGGGTCCGGCACCGCGCCGAGCTGCCCGCCCGGTCGTTCGCCTCCGTGGGCGTCGACACCGCGACGGCCGGTCCTGGCGTGCTGGACGCCATCGGGTCGGCCGACGCCGTGCTCCTCGCCCCGTCCAACCCGGTCGTCAGCGTCGGGACGATCCTCGGCGTGCCGGGCATCCGGGACGCTCTTCGGAAGACCGAAGCGGGTGTGGTCGGGCTCTCCCCCATCATCGGCGGCAAGCCGCTGCGCGGGATGGCCGACGCCTGCCTGGCGGCGATCGGCGTCGAGACGACCGCGGAGGCGGTCGGACGGCACTACGGGTCCCGCAAGTGCTCCGAGGAGGGCGTCCTCGACGGCTGGCTCGTGCACACCGGCGACCGCGCGGACGTCGAGGGCGTCGCGGTCCGCGCCGTGCCGCTGCTGATGTCCGATGTGGACGCCACGGCCGCGATGGCCGCGGCGGCGCTGGACCTCGCGGGGGTCGACGTTGGCTGACCACTCCGCGCCCGGCGGGATCGAGCTGCTGCCGGTCCCCGGCCTGCCCGAGTTCCGCCCCGGCGACGACCTGGGCGCGGCCCTCGCCGCCGCGGCCCCGTGGCTGCGCGACGGCGACGTGGTGGTGGTCACGAGCAAGGTCGTGTCCAAGGTGGAGGGAAGGCTCGTCACCGTTCCCGCCGATCCCGAGGAGCGCGACGCCGTCCGGCGGCGGTGGGTCGAGGCGGAGTCCGTGCGCGTGATCGCCCGGAAGGCGCGGACGCTCATCACGCAGAACAAGCTGGGGATCGTGCAGGCCGCGTCGGGCGTCGACGCGTCGAACGTGGCGGGCGACGAGATCGCGCTGCTGCCGGTCGACCCGGACGCCTCGGCGGCGGCCCTGCGCGCCGACCTGTTGGCGCGCTTGGGGGTCACCGTCGGGGTCGTCGTCACCGACACGATGGGCCGCGCGTGGCGGATCGGCCAGACCGACGCCGCCATCGGCTCGGCGGGCTTGGCCGTCGTGCACCGCTACCGGGGCCAGGTCGACGGCCAGGGCAACGAACTCGTGGTGACCGAGGTCGCCGTGGCAGACGAGATCGCCGCCGCGGCGGACCTGGTGAAGGGCAAGCTCGGTGCCACCCCGGTGGCCGTCCTGCGTGGACTGTCCATTGAGGATGACGGTTCCACGGCCCGCGACCTGACCCGTCCGATCGAGGACGACCTGTTCCGGCTCGGCACGGAGGAGGCCATCGCCCAGGGCCGCGCCGAGGCCGTGCTGGTGCGGCGCTCCGTCCGCGCGTTCAGCGGTGAGCCGGTCGACCCGGCGCTGCTGCGCCGGGCCGTGGCGGCGGCCCTGACCGCACCCGCTCCGCACCACACGCGGCCGGTGCGGTTCGTGCACGTCCGCTCCCGCAGGGCCGCCCTGCTCGCCGCGATGCGGCAGCGGTGGGAGGCCGACCTCCGCTCCGACGGCTGGGACGACGACCGCGTCGCCCGCCGCGTCAAGCGCGGCGACCTGCTGCACGGCGCGACGGAGATCGTGCTCCCGTTCCTCGTCCGCGAGGGCGCGCACGACTACCCCGACCCCCGCCGCGCCGCGGCGGAGGTGACGATGTTCACGATCGCGGGCGGTGCCGCCGTCCAGGGCCTGCTGGTCGCCCTGGCGGCCGAGGGCGTGGCGTCGTGCTGGGTGTCGTCGACGATCTTCTGCGCGGACGTGGTCCGCGAGGTGCTCGACCTGCCCGACTCCTGGGAGCCGCTGGGCGCGGTGGCCGTGGGCCACCCGGAGGAACCACTCACCCCGCGCCAACCGCGCGACCTGGACGAAGGATTCCTGGAACTGTGACGCTGCACGCGGACACCGTGTCGACACTGACCGCCTGGACACCGCAGGACCACGGCCAGGAGTCGCTGAAGCAGGCGTACCTCGGCTTCCTGGGCGCACGGGAGGACGCCTGCGCCCGCTCGTGCGAGCCGGGCCACATCACCGCCTCGGCACTGGTGCTGGACGCCACGGGCGAGCAAACGCTGCTCACCCTCCACCCGAGGGTGGGCCGCTGGCTGCAACTGGGCGGCCACTGCGAACCAACGGACGAGACCCTGCAAGCGGCGGCCCTGCGCGAGGCGACGGAGGAATCGGGCATCCGCGGCCTGAGGATCGAAGCACAACCGATCCACCTCGACGTCCACCCGATCACGTGCTCGCTGGGCCTGCCCACACGCCACTTCGACGTGAGGTTCCTGGTCAGGGCGCCGGTGGGGGCGAAGCCGGTGAGGAGCGCGGAGTCGGTGGACCTCCAGTGGTGGCCCCTGGACTCCCTGCCGGGCAACGTGGACGACCTGACACCCATGATCGACGCAGCACTGGCGAGACTGCGCTAGCCGGGCGGGCAAGGCGGGGCTCGCGGGTCGAGCAGGCCGTGCCGGCTGGGCTGGTTGAGCCGGCAAGGCGGGGCTGGCCGGGCTGGGCAGGCCGGGCTGGCTGGGCGGGCGAGGCAGGACTCGCGGCCAGGCCGTGCCGGCTGGGCTGGTCGAGCCGGCAGGGCTGGACGACGACCGCGATCGGGGCGAGGACCCCGGCCTCACATGGCCCGGTAGTCCCGAGGCGAGAACCGAGGCCCGAACCGGGGCTTCCGGAACCCGGAAGCCTCCACGTACCGAACAGCGCGGTGCCGCTGGGGGGAGTACGGAGCCAACACCTCCGCCA
>NZ_DBNGPQ010000184.1:0-30398 GCF_057122925.1 Umezawaea sp.
CCCACGACTACGCTGCCAACCAAACCACGCCCCACCCCACCAGGAGGTTTTCGCGGTGACCACCAGCGCGGATCTGCTCACGCTGTCCCCCGTCATCCCGGTAGTCGTCGTGGACGACGCCGACCACGCCGTCCCCCTGGCCCAGGCACTCCTGCGCGGCGGCATCGGCGTGATCGAACTGACCCTCCGCACCCCGGCCGCGCTGGCCGCCATCGAACGCGTAGCGGCGGAGGTCCCGGACATCGTCATCGGCGCGGGCACCGTGACCACCCCTGAGCTGGCCGAGCAGGCGACCAAGGCGGGCGCGGCCTTCCTCGTCACCCCCGGGTGCACCGAGCGGCTGCTGAACGCCGTGGAGGACACCGGCCTGCCGTTCCTCCCCGGCGCGGCGACCGTCTCGGAGGCGCTGCGGCTGTTCGAGCGCGGGCTGACGGCGCTGAAGTTCTTCCCCGCCGAGGCCGCGGGGGGCGTGGACTACCTGAAGTCGATCGGCGGCCCGCTGCCGCAGCTCCGCTTCTGCCCGACCGGCGGCATCACCCCGGAGTCGGCGCCCAAGTACCTGGCGCTGCCGAACGTGGGCTGCGTCGGCGGCTCGTGGCTCACCCCGAAGGACGCGCTCGCCGCGGGCGACTTCGGCCGGATCGAGGCGCTCGCCGCCGCGGCGTCCGGGCTGAGGTAGGGCGGACCACCGCCAGGGGTGGGCGGCTCCCACGACCGGCGGACCGGCGTCCCAGACCGATGGACGAACCACTCCTCCGGACTGCGGCGCCGGTCCTGCGTTCGCCGAGCACCTGTTCGTCGTGCGGCTCCGGCCGTACTCGATCCGATGGCGCTCTCGACGAACCCCGCCGTGACGCGGGCGATCAGGCTCACGTTCGGCTTCCAGTTCTTCTTCGGACTGCTGCTGTGGGTGCCGATCTTCCACGCCTACCAGTAGCAGCTCGGGATGACCGACGCCGAGATCTTCGGCATCCAGAGCGTCTACCACGTCGCGTTCTGCCTGCTGGAGATCCCGACCGGTATGGGGCCGACCGGTTCGACTACCGCACGTCGCTGGCGAGCGGGGCGGGCGTGCTCGTGGTGGCGAACCTGGTGCCGGTGTTCCTCGGTTCCTGCACGCGCACGACGCGGGCCACCTGTACCTGAGGGCGGAGGGCGTCGGCCGGTCGTGCTGCCCGGTGGGCAAGATCGTGTTCTGGCCGGTGATCGGCCTGCTGATGCGGTGGAACCCGCCGTCGCCGTACTGGCTGACCGCGATCAACGCCGCCGTCGCGGTCGGGTTGGCGGTGAAGCTGCCGCCGATCCCCGGACGGCGGCCGACCGTCGGCAACGGCAAGACGGCCGCGGTGCTGGCCGGGGTCGGCGGTGCTTCCGCCGCGCGGCGAAGTCGGTGTTCCTGGTGTCCACGGCCGTCATCACGTGCGGGCTGATGACCGCGCTCGGCGGGCTGCTCCTGGTCGTGCGCCACCGATCCGCACGGGCACGGGTCGGTGCCACCCAGACGAACCAACGACCACCGGACGACCCGCACGACGATGTCGGACCCCAGCGGTAGGTTCAATGTCGGGGGGCCCACCGCAACGGGGGACCCCTGGTGGCGCGCTAGTCCAGCAGCGCGAGGGCCTCGGTGATCGAGTCGGCCACGGGCACCCCGGTGGATTCGAGCTTGGCCCGGCTCATGACGCCGGTCGTGACGAGCACGCACGAGGCGCCGACGTGCGCGGCGGCCTCGGCGTCGTCCACGACGTCGCCGATGAGCACGACGTCGGCCGGGTCCAGTTCCAGCGCGGTCAGGTGCGTCGCGAGGTGCGCGGCCTTCAACCCGCCCCCGGCTTCCTCGCGCAGGCCGTCGATCCTGGTGAACAGCTCGGTCAGCCCGAACTCGTCGACCAGCACGACCAGCTCGTCGTGGTACCACATCGACAGCAGCGACTGGGTGCGTCCGCGCTCGCCCCACGCCCGCAGGTGCTCGGGTGCCCCGTCGGCGAGGCGGCAGAGCGACAGGAGGCCGCGGTAGTGGTCGTGGTAGACGGTGTTGACGCGCGCCCACGCCGCCGCGTCCAACGGTTGCCCGAGCAGCCGCTCGTAGCACTCCAGCAGCGGGCGGCTGAACACCGAACGCCAGTGGTCCAGCGTGATCGGCTCGCGGCCGAACCCGGCGCACACCGCGTCGCCGTCGTACGACGGCGTCGAGGGGGTGCCGCAGGTGAGGCAGGCGCACTCCACCCCGGAAGCGGGTGGGTAGAAGTCGCGGATCACCCGGTTGACGGATGCCATCACGGCGACGTTGTCGGCCAGCAGGGTCCCGTTCCAGTCCCACACCACGTGTTTCGTGCCCACGACGGCACTCTAACGACCCGTGTCGACCCACTCGACGTGGTGCGCCTCGGTCGGGTCCGGCGTCTCCCACCTGTCGATCAGCCGTTCCACCACGGCCTCGGGCACGGGGGCGGTCCTCGCCCGGTTGCGCGCCCGCACGACCGACGGAGGCGCTTCGAGGCTCACGAGCGTGACCCGCGCGCGGTAGTCCGCCGCGAGCCCGACGCACCGCTCGCGCAGCTGGCGCGACACGTTGGTCGCGTTCCACACGAACCGCTCACCGGCGCGCAGGTGGGTCCGGGCCTGCTCGAACGCCGCCGCGACGACGGCCCGCTGATCGCCACCGGGTTTGACGCCCATCCGGTCCCGCAGCACGTCGAGGCTCACCACCGGCCACCCCGCCCGGTGCGCGGTGGTCCAGTGGTCCTTGCCGACGCCCGGCAGTCCGGACAGGACGGTCACGTCCATCCTCGTGTCGTCGAACGCGGCGTACTCCGGGTCGCGCCCCGGTGTGCGGAAGTACTGGAACCGCGCGTGCTCCGACGCGAACTCCTTCGGCCCGTCCAGGCAGCCCAGTTCGCGGCAGTACTCCCGGAACAGCGCGATGTTGTCCACCACGGCGTCCGCGTCCTCGCACACCCGCCCCAGGATGTCCGCCGTCGCGAGGACCGCCAGGTCGTCGTTGCGCGCCACCAGGCTGACCCGGTACACGATCCTGGCCAGGTCCGGTCGTTCCAACGCCCAGAACGGCACCTGGTGGTGGTTCACCAGCGCGGCGACGTGCTCGCGCCACGCGCGTGGCGCCCCCAGTTCCCACAGCAGCCGTCGCGCCAGCAGGTCGCCGTGCCGCGAGTGCCCGTGCGCCGTGACCCGCCCGTGCTCGTCGACCTGCGTCCGGTAGGGCTTGGCGCAGTCGTGCAGCAGCACGGTCGCGAACAGCAGCGTCCGCTCGTGCTCGGGGCGCGCACGCCACTCCGGTAGCGACACCAGCGCCTCGCACGCCATCCGCGTGTGCGTCGCGACGTCACCCTCCGCGTGGTGCACCGGGTCCTGCACCACACCGCGCAGCCGCCGGACCCACGCGAACGCGGCCTCGATCTCCGACCACCGCACCGTCCAGTCCGGACCTCGCGGGCACAGCTCGTCAAAGACCCGCACGGGAGCCTCCGACCAGTCGGTTCGGCAGGATGGGTCGGGAAGCCCAGTGGCTGCCGGAATCCCGGATGGCGGTCAGGAAGCTGCGCCGCACCCACTTGTACCGGTCGACGGTCTCGTCACCGTCCTCGACCTTGATGTACAGGCCTTCCATGAAGTCGTCCGAGTCCGTCTCCGCGACCACCTGGTCCGGGTCCAGCCCGGCGTCTCCGGCAGCTTCGCGCAGCACCTCGCGCCACCGCGGTGTGCGGCAGGTGGACGGCCCCAGCAACGCGGTCAACGCCCTCAGGTCGTCGAGCGCCCCGGAGTGCAGCACCGGCACGGACACCACCGGTGCCCCGTCGAGCAGCGCCGCCCGAGCGGGCGTCGACAGGAACCTGCCGGTCTCCCGGTCGACCACGTCGAACTCGCAGAAGAAGTGCGGCAGCGCGTCGTAGAACACCGTGTGCTTCGCGAAGAGCCACTCCCCGTACATGACGTACCGGGAGCCCAACCGTTCCCACAGCGCAGGCCGCACCTGCGCCGCCCACGCCTTGAACCGCGCGAACTGCCGCTCCCGAGGCCCACCGACCAGGTAGTGCCCCCGGCTCTGCAACCTGAGGACCCCGTCGGCGTCGAACCCGACCCCCACGTTCGCCCCGTCGAGCTTCTCCTCGACCACCACGTGACGGCCGCGGATCGCCGCGAACGCCACCGAGTCGAGGTCCTCGTCCCCAGGCTGAAGACGCGACCCTTCGAGGTGCCGCGTCCGGGGGTATTTGAGGAGCATGGCGTCTTTGTACCCACCGGGAAGGGCGACAGCGAGCGAATAAGAGCGCGACCGGGTGACCCGATCACCGGCACCGAGTCCGATCAGAGGTGGTACGGGTAGACGCTGATCTCCTCCTTCGTCAGCACGAGTTCGCCCCTGGTGCCGTCGATCCCGTCGGGAAGGGGGTCGAGCACAACGTGCGCCCCACCGAACTCGACCCCGAGAAGCCCGCGCAGCACAACGTGATCACCTCTGGTCCGGATCTCGACCCCGACCTCTGCCGCAGGGAGGACGGTGCTCCCCGCGCGACGTCGGACTCGACCGACAGGAGTCTTGATCCCCGCGAACCGAGAACCCCGGCGACGATCTGCTCGACCTGGACCAGCGTTCCCCAATCCCTCGTTGCCTGTTTCGCAACTCCTGGTCATCAGATCCGACATGACTGACGCCCCTGTCACACGCGTGGTCCGGAGACCGGCCCGGTGACATCGTCGGACCGTTGATGGGGACACGGCCGCGCCGGAGATCCTGTCCCGCTGCGGAGTCCGACCGGCATCGCCAAGGCCGGACGGCGCAAGCCGGCCTCGATCGCCACAGCGCACGCACCTCGCCTGGACGACAGGTTTTATGACGGCGCTGGACGAGCAGCTCGTGACCGTTCCCGGAACCCTCGCGGCCACCGCCGTCCGCCCCGACTCGCGGGCAGCCCGAAAACCGTTCCCCCACAACGGAAACAGGTCGCCGTCGAGGAGATCCTTGACGCGCACCCACGTGCCGGGATCCTGATCTCAATGCCCGGCACCGGGGTTCAGGACCGCCACCCGGATCCTGCTGGAGATCGGTGACGCCTCCTCCGGACACCAGGCCGCCTATGCCGAGATCGCCCCGGTCACCCGCAGCTCCGGCACCAAGAGCGAGCACCTCGCGAAGTCGAGCAACCGCAAGCTCAAACGCACGTTCTTCCTAGCCGCGTTCGCCACCCTGTCCGACCTGACCAGCCGCGCCTACGACGGGTATCCCCAGCCCGTCTCCAGCGCGGCCACCGCTAGACAACCACAGAGGCCTCCGGATCTGCCTGGCCGCCGCATCGTCCTGTCCGCGACACTCCAGCACCCACCACCGCAGCCGCGACATGACAACGCCGCAGGGACACCACCGGATCAGTCGTGGCGAGCGGCGTTCAGTCCGGCAGGGCCTCGTCCAGCAGAGCGGCATCCGCACCCTCGGCGCGCAGCTCCTCGCGCACCACCTGGTAGGCCATGCCACCCGAATAACCCTTGCGCGCCAACGCACCCACGAGCCGACGGATCTTCGCCGTCTCGTCGACGCCGCTCATGCCGCGCAGCTTCTTCCGCACCAGTTCGCGGGCACGGTCCTGTTCGGCCTCGTCGTCCACCGCGGCCACGGCCTCGGTGACCAACTCGTCCGCGACACCCTTGCGCCGCAGCTCCATCGCCAGCGCACGGCGACCGAGCCCGTTGTAGGTGTGCCGGGACCGGACCCAGATCTCCGCGAACGCCGCGTCGTCGATCAGGCCCGCCTTGTCGAACTTGCCGAGCACCAGCTCGGCAAGCTCCTCAGCGATGCCCTTGCGCAGCATCGCGTTCTTCAGTTCGAGACGGGTGCGCGGTTGTGCCGCGAGTTGCGTGAAGCAGATCTCCTTGGCCCGCTTCTGCTCCTCGACGGGGTCCGGGGGCGGGAGGTCGGGGGTGTCGTCGTCCGAACCGAATCCGGGCCGTCCACGCCCCCGACCCCTGCCACCGTGGTACGTCATGGTGCTGCTCAGAAGTCGACCGGCGTGGGTGCCGCTTCGGTGACGTCGGCGTCGAGCTTCGCCCCGATGCCGAGCTTGTCCTTGATCCGCTTCTCGACCTCGTTGGCGACATCGGGGTTCTCCAGGAGGAACTTGCGGGCGTTCTCCTTGCCCTGCCCCAACTGGTCGCCCTCGTAGGTGTACCAGGCGCCGGACTTGCGCAGGATGCCCTGGTCGACACCCATGTCGATCAGCGAGCCCTCACGGCTGATGCCCTTGCCGTAGAGGATGTCGAACTCGGCCTGCTTGAACGGCGGGGCCACCTTGTTCTTCACGACCTTGACCCTGGTGCGGTTGCCGACGGGCTCGCCGCCGTCCTTCAGGGTCTCGATGCGACGCACGTCCAGGCGCACGGACGCGTAGAACTTCAGCGCCTTGCCACCGGTCGTGGTCTCCGGCGTGCCGAACATGACGCCGATCTTCTCGCGGAGCTGGTTGATGAAGATCGCCGTGGTGCCGGAGTTGCTGAGGGCACCGGTGATCTTGCGGAGCGCCTGGCTCATCAGACGGGCCTGGAGGCCGACGTGGTTGTCGCCCATCTCACCCTCGATCTCGGCGCGGGGCACGAGCGCGGCCACCGAGTCGATGACGAGGATGTCGAGGGCGCCGGAGCGGATCAGCATGTCCGCGATCTCCAGCGCCTGCTCGCCGGTGTCCGGCTGCGAGACCAGGAGGGCGTCGGTGTCGACGCCGAGCTTCTTCGCGTAGTCGGGGTCGAGGGCGTGCTCCGCGTCGATGAACGCCGCGATGCCGCCCTGCTTCTGCGCGTTGGCGACCGCGTGCAGCGCGACGGTCGTCTTACCGGAGGACTCCGGGCCGTAGATCTCGACCACGCGGCCGCGGGGCAGACCGCCGATGCCGAGGGCCACGTCCAGCGCGATAGCGCCGGTCGGGATGACGGCGATCGGGGCGCGGCCCTCTTCGCCGAGACGCATGACCGAGCCCTTGCCGAACTGCTTGTCGATCTGGGCAAGAGCCAGCTCAAGGGCCTTGTCCCTGTCGGGTGCTGCGGGAGCCATCTGGTGTCCACCTCGGGTTGTCTCGGATCGCTTTTTCATGTTGGACCCGACGCTACGGGGAGGGTCCGACAATTTTGCGAGGGCCGGGCGAGCAGCGGTTCGGACACCCGGTCGTGCCGGGAGCTTAGCCGAACAGGTGTTCGATCGCAGCTCGGACACGCTGGCTCATCGGCGCTGCTCGGGGACGTCGAAGGCGTCGCAGACGGCGAGCCAGATCTCTTTCGGGGAGACCCCGGCCTCCAGTGCCTCGTCGGGTGTCCGCCCGCCGAGCACGGACAGCACGTGGTCGTGGGCCACCATCTCACCGCGGACCGGGCCGAACTCGTCGGCCATCAGCTTGCGGAACACCGTGATGCGCATCGGGACCAGGCTAACCTCAGGGAGTGGTGCTGCTCCAGCAAGACCCCAGTGGCCTGTCCTCGCCCGTCGGCCAGCTCGCGGTGGTGGCGATGCTGCTGGTCAGCATCATCGTCGGTCTGCGCTTCTGGTGGGGGAACAGGCGGAAGTGACTCAGGCCGGTCGTTGCAGCGTCGTGTAGACGCAGACCGCGAGCAGCGGCAGCGCGACGAAGCCGACGACCAGCCCGAGCGTCGCGAACGACCACGCGGTGACGACCGCGCCCGCCGTGACGCCGCCGATCGCGCCGCCGACGTTCATGCAGAGGTCGGACAGGCCCTGCGCCGCGGGCCGGTCCGGCACCGCGACGGACTCGGTGAGCAGCGCTGACCCGGACACGAGCGCGGCGGACCAGCCGAAGCCGAGCAGGGTGAGCCCGGCGGCGAGCTGCGGGGCGTTCTCCGACGGCGCCATCCCGGTGACGCCGGAGGCGGCGACGAGCAGCGCGGCGCCGATGGCCAGGACCGGGATGCGGCCGAGGCGGTCGGCCATCCAGCCGAACAGCGGGCTGGCCCCGTACATGGCCGCGACGTGCAGGCTGATCACGACGCCGACCACCTGGAGCGACGAGCCCGCGTGGTTCATGTGGACCGGGGTCATGGACATCAGGCCGACCATCGCGGTGTGGCTCAGCGCGATGGCCACCAGGGCGAGCTTCGCGCTGGACCGCAGCGACCGCCACACGGCGACGCTGCCCCTGGTCGACGCCTGGCCGCCCGTGCAGTGGGCGGGCACGACCGGCTCCGGTTCGGCGTCGCGCACGACCACGAGCGGGTCCGGGCGCAGGAACACGCCGATGACCAGCGCGGCGAGGCCGAACCCGACGGCGGCCAGCAGGAACGGCCCCACGCCGTCCGGCAGTCCGACGGACGAGGCGAGGGTGTCCGCCGGGCCCGCGAGGTTGGGTCCCGCGACCGCCCCGATGGTCGCGGCCCACACCACGACGCCCACCGAGCGCGCACGTCGGTGCGGGTGCGCGAGGTCGGTGGCCGCGTAGCGGGCCGCGAGGTTCGCGCTGCCCGCGCCGCCGAACAGGACGAGCGCGGGCAGCAGCAGCTGCCACCAGCCGAGCGCGACGGCGAGCGCGGCCACCAGCGCGCCGAGGGTCCCGACGCCGTAGCCGAGCACGAGGGCCGGGCGCCTGCCGCGGCGCTGCGCCAACCGGGCCGCGGGGAGGGCGAGGAGGGCCGCGCCGACGACGGCGCTGGTCTGCGCGAGCCCGCCGATCGCGTCGGAACGCGACAGCGAGGCGGCGATCAGCGTGCTGAAGGCGAGCCCGATGGTGACGCCAGCGGCCCCGAGGACCTGGGTCGTCGTGAGCACGCGGAGCACCTTGCGCTGCAGGTGCTCGACCTCGGGCGCGGCCGTTTTCATGATCGCGATCGTGACACGGCCGAACCCGCCGCTGCCAGGGCCGTCCGGGTCACGTACCAGGCTGGACGTTCTTCTCGAAGTAGTCGGCGACCTCGTCGGCGGTGAGTTCCCCGCCGCCGGTCTTGCTCACGATCCCCAGCAGCGGCCGGTCCGTCGCGGTGAACGCGAGCAGCCCCACGCCGCCGTCCGCCGAAGACCGGTACCGGCCCTCCAGCCCGTTGCCCGCCCACCGGGCCTCCACCACGTCGGCCTTGAGGGAGCCCACGACGGCGTCCGCGCCCTGCTGCGCGCCGGTCACGGTGTCCGTGAGCACGTACTGCACCGTGTAGTCGCCCGCCAGCTCGCAGCTGACGACGCTGCCCTTGATGGCGTTGACGCCGGAGACGCCCGCCGAGCCGCCGGTCTTGCACTCGCCGCCGTCGGGCACGACGCCCGCGAGCTGGCGCAGGCACTTGGTGAAGCCCTTGTCGTCGGTCGCGGTGTCGGCCTTGCACTCCTGCGCGTTCGGGATGTCCGGGCCGCTGAACGCGACGACGCCGCCGACGATCGCCAGGACCAGCACGACCGCTCCGCCGACGGCGAGCAGCACCGTCCGGTTCGGCTTCTTCCTCGGGGCGGCGACGGTGCTGGGGAAGTTGAACTGCTGCGGCCCGGTCGTCGGGAACTGGCTGTTGACGGAGAACGAGGTGTTCACCGAGTACGGCGCGGTCACCGGGTAGCCGCCGCTGGTCGCGGGGTTGACCGGGTACGGGCCGCTGGCGGCCGGGTTGACCGGGAAGGGGCCGCTGGCCGCCGGGTTCACCGGGTGCGGGCCGCTCTGGGCGGGGAACCCGCCGGTCGGCGGGCTCTGCGCCGGGAACCCGCCGGTCGCGGGCATGTCCTGGGTGGGGAAGTCGTCGACGGGCTCCGTGACGACCGTGGGCACCTCGGGGTCCGCCACCGCGTCGGGCGACAGCTCGTCGGTCTCCCGCAGGTTGATGCCGTCCTTGGGCACGTGGTGCGCGCCGAGCGCGACGGCCGTCTCCGGCTGGTCGAGGCTGGTGGGCGCGACCCGGACCTGTTCGGTGATCATGGTGCTGACCAGCGGGATCCGGCTGGAGCCCCCGACGAGGTAGATGCCCGCGAGCTGTTCGGGGGCCATGCCGGTCGAGCGGATCGTGGACGCCAGCAGCTCGGCGCTGCGCAGCAGCCGCGGCCGGACCAGCGCCTCCATGTCGGAGCGGGTCACGACCACGTCGGCGAACGGCGCGGGCATCGGGACCTCGGTCCGCTGGTGCCGCGACAGGGCTTCCTTGGCCGAGCGGACGTCGTCCAGCAGGGTCCGGCGGGTGCGGCGGTCGGCGGTCGACTCGGGCCGCATCAGCCGCTGCCAGTGACCGGGGTCGCCGTGCGACACCTGGCGGCCGATGTGCTCCAGCAGGGCTTGGTCGACGTCCAGGCCGCCGAGGTCCGGCACGCCGTCCTCGGCCAGCACCTCGAACCCCTTCTGGGTGACGCCGACGATGGCCACGTCGAACGTGCCCGCGCCCAGGTCGTACACGGCCAGCGCCTGGCCGATCGAGAAGTTGCGGTCCAGCACGGCGGCGAAGTGCGCGGCGGCGGCCACCGGCTCGGGGACCAGCACGATCTCGGCGGTCACCCCGGCCAGCAGCGCGGCGGACATCAGCACGTTGCGGCGCGTCGGACCCCACTGCGCGGGGTGGGTCAGCCGGACCTCGTCCAGCGCGGCGCCGTTGAGCTGCCGCTCGGTCTCCTCCAGGACGCGGCCGAGCACGGCGGCCAGCGCGTCCGAGACCGGCACGACGGACCCGCCTAGCCGCAGCACGCCGTCGTCCACCCGGCGCTTGGGGTTCGGCTCGAACCGCGACGGGTCCAGGCGGGCGCGCCGCTCGGCGTCGCGGCCGACGACCAGGGTGCCGTCCTCCTCGCAGAAGACGGCGGACGGCATGGCCGACGCACCGTCCACCTCGACGACCCTGGGTGGGCGGCCGTGTGCCGACAGCACCGCCACCGTGTTGGAAGTACCCAGGTCAACGGACAGGACGCGCACGTTCTCCCCTTAGTCGGCGGACCGGCTGATGGTGCCACGTCGGCCCTGGGGTGCGCCCGTGGGTTGGCCGGATTGGGTCCTTCGAGGTCAGGTGGCCTCCGACCGGAAAATGTCGGACCCTCGGTTCATGATGGGCCGCATGGACGCGCTGAAGGCTTTCTCCCCTGCCACCCGGCAGTGGTTCACGGGTGCCTTCGCCGCGCCCACCGACGCCCAGGCCGGAGCGTGGCGGGCCGCTGCCGCCGGGGAGCACGCGCTGGTCATCGCGCCGACGGGGTCGGGCAAGACCCTGTCGGCGTTCCTGTGGGCGCTCGACCAGTTGGCGTCGACACCGGCGCCGGAGGACCCGAAGCTGCGGTGCCGCGTCCTCTACATCTCTCCGCTGAAGGCCTTGGCGGTCGACGTGGAGCGCAACCTGCGGGCGCCGCTGGCGGGCATCCGGCAGGCCGCGCACCGGCTGGGGCAGGCGGAACCGTCGATCACCGTCGGGATGCGCACGGGCGACACGCCCGCGGACGAGCGGCGGGCCTTCGCGAAAACACCGCCCGACGTGCTGGTGACCACGCCGGAGTCGCTGTTCCTGCTGCTCACGTCCGCCGCCCGCGAGTCGTTGCGGGGTGTGCGGACGGTGATCCTGGACGAGGTGCACGCGGTCGCGGGCACCAAGCGCGGCGGGCACCTGGCGCTGTCGCTCGAACGGCTGGACGCGCTGCTCGACCAGCCCGCCCAGCGGATCGGGCTGTCGGCGACGGTCCGACCGGTCGAAGAGGTCTCGTCGTTCCTCGCGGGCGGGCGGCCCGTGCGGGTGGTGCAGCCGAAGACGGCGAAGACGATCGAGGTGCGGGTCGAGGTGCCCGTGGAGGACATGTCGGTCCTCGGGCAGCCGACCGGAGAGGTCACGGGGTCGGCCGCGGGCGCGGAGCAGAAGGCGTCGATCTGGCCCGCCGTGGAGCAGCGGATCCTGGAGCTGGTGCGGGAGCACCGGTCGACGATCGTGTTCGCGAACTCGCGGAGGCTGGCCGAGCGGCTGACGGCCAGGCTGAACGAGCTGGCGGAGGAGGCGGTCGAGCTGGAGCGGTTCCCCGCCGAGGCGATCGGGCAGTCCGGCCTCACTACGCAGACCGCTCCCGTGGTGGCCCGCGCGCACCACGGGTCGATGGCGCGCGAGCAGCGGACGGTGGTGGAGGAGGAGCTGAAGTCCGGGCGGCTGCCGTGCGTGGTGGCGACGTCGTCGCTGGAACTGGGCATCGACATGGGCGCGGTCGACCTGGTGATCCAGGTGGAGGCGCCGCCGACGGTGGCGTCCGGGATGCAGCGGGTCGGGCGGGCCGGTCACCAGGTGGGGGCGGTGTCGCGCGGGGTGATGTTCCCGAAGTTCCGCGGCGACCTGGTGTCGTGCGCGGTAGTGGCGGAGCGGATGCGCGACGGGGCGATCGAGGCCGTCCGGTACCCGCGCAACCCCCTCGACGTGCTGGCGCAGCACGTGGTGGCGATGGTCGCGCTGGAGCCGTGGTCGGTGCGGGAGCTGGCGGGGCTGGTGCGGCGGGCGGCTCCGTTCGCGGCGCTGCCGGAGTCGGCGCTGGTCGCGGTGCTGGACATGCTGGCCGGGCGGTACCCGAGCGAGGAGTTCGGGGAGCTGCGGCCGCGCATCACGTGGGACCGGGTGACCGGTGAGCTGCGCGGCAGGCCGGGAGCGCAGCGGCTGGCGGTGACGTCGGGCGGCACGATCCCGGACCGGGGCATGTTCGCGGTGATGACCCCGGCCTCGGACCGGGGGCCCGGCTCGCGGGTCGGCGAGCTGGACGAGGAGATGGTGTACGAGTCGCGGGTCGGCGACACGTTCCTGCTGGGCACCTCCGCGTGGCGGGTGGAGGACATCACCCACGACCGGGTGATCGTGGTGCCCGCGCCGGGGCAGCCCGCGCGGATGCCGTTCTGGAAGGGCGACGCACCGGGCAGGCCGCTGGAGCTGGGGCGGGCGCTGGGGAAGTTCCTGCGGGAGATGTCCACGGCGGACGGTCCCGACGCGGCGGTGCGGGCCGCCGACGCGGGTCTGGACGCGTGGGCGGCGAGCAACCTGGCCGCGTACCTGGGCGAGCAGCGCGAGGCCACCAGGCACGTGCCGAACGACCGGGTGCTGCTGGTCGAGCGGTTCCGCGACGAGCTGGGCGACTGGCGGCTGGTCGTGCACTCGCCGTTCGGGGCGCAGGTCAACGCGCCGTGGGCGCTGGCCATCGCCGCCCGGCTGCGGGAACGGCGGGGTGTGGAGGTGCAGGCGGCGCACTCCGACGACGGCATCGTGGTGCGGCTGCCCGACGCGGTCGACTCCGACGGCGCGGACGTGGTGGTCGGCGCGGAGGACGTGCTGCTGGACCCGGAGGAGGTCGAGCAGATCGTCGTGGCCGAGGTGGGCGGGTCGGCGCTGTTCGCCGCCCGGTTCCGGGAGTGCGCGGCCCGGTCGCTGCTGCTCCCCCGGCGCGACCCCCGCAAGCGGTCGCCGCTGTGGCAGCAGCGGCAGCGGGCGGCGCAGCTGCTGTCGGTGGCGGCGAAGTACGAGAGCTTCCCGGTGGTGCTGGAGGCCATGCGGGAGTGCTTGCAGGACGTGTACGACGTGCCGGGTCTGCGGGAGCTGATGGCCGACGTCCGGGCCCGTCGGGTGCGGGTGGTGGAGGTCGAGACGCCGACCCCGTCGCCGTTCGCCCGCAGCCTGCTGTTCGGGTACGTCGGCATGTTCCTGTACGAGACGGACACACCGCTGGCCGAGCGGCGGGCCGCCGCGCTGTCGCTGGACTCGACCCTGCTGTCGGAGCTGCTCGGGTCGGAGGCCATCCGCGAACTGCTCGACCCCGAGGTGGTCGAGGAGGTCGAGCGCAGCCTCCAGCGGCTCACCGAGGAGCGGCGGGCCCGGCACGCGGAGGACGCGGCCGACCTGCTGCGGTTCCTCGGCGACCTCTCGGAGGCCGAGGGGCTTGAGCGCGGGATCCAGCCGTCGTGGTTCGCGGAGCTCGTCGACCAGCGCAGGGC
The DNA here is from genome assembly GCF_057122925.1 of Umezawaea sp. Lineage (NCBI taxonomy): Bacteria > Bacillati > Actinomycetota > Actinomycetes > Pseudonocardiales > Pseudonocardiaceae > Umezawaea > Umezawaea sp. The sequence continues at coordinate 13,902 of NZ_DBNGPQ010000184.1, forward strand.
GCTGCGGATCAGGATCGCGGGCGAGGACCGCGTGATCGCGATCGAGGACGCGGGCCGCTACCGGGACGCGCTGGGGGCGGCGCTGCCGGTCGGGGTGCCGGAGGTGTTCACCGAGCCGGTGGCCGATCCGGTCGGCGACCTGCTGAGCCGGTACGCCCGCACGCACGGGCCGTTCCCGGCGATGGAGGCCGCCGCGCGGTTCGGGCTCGGGATCGCGGTGGTGACGGGTGTGCTGGAGCGCATGTCCGGCACCGGGCGGTTGGTGCGGGGCGAACTGCGGCCCGGCGGCACGCACACCGAGTACTGCGACGCGGAGGTGCTGCGGCGGTTGCGGCGGGCCTCGCTGGCCCGGCTGCGGGCCGAGGTCGAGCCGGTCGAACCCGCCGCGCTGGGGCGGTTCCTGCCGAGCTGGCACGGGGTCGGCAGACGGCTGAGGTCCGCTCCGTCGGTGGACGACGTGCTGTCGGTCGTGGAGCAGTTGGCGGGTGCGCCGCTGCCCGCGAGCGCGCTGGAGTCGCTGGTGCTGCCCGCGCGGCTGCCCGGCTACTCCCCCGCCCAGCTGGACGAGCTGACCGCGTCGGGTGAGGTGACGTGGACCGGCTGCGGGTCGTTGGCGGGTGGCGACGGCTGGATCGCCCTGGCTCCGACGGACGTGGCCGACCTGCTGCTGCCGGACCTGGTGCCGGAGTCGGCTCCGGAGTCGCCGCTGCACCTGGCGGTCGTCGAGGCGCTGGCGGGTGGGGCGCTGTTCTTCCGACAGCTGGTCGACCGCGTGTCGTTGCAGGGGCCGACCACGGATTCGGAGGTGGTCGGCGCGCTGTGGGACCTGGTGTGGGCCGGGCTCGTCACCAACGACACGCTCGCTCCGCTGCGGTCGCTGGTGTCCGGCAAGAGCGCGGCGCACAAGTCCAGACGGGCGGCCCCGCGCGGCCGGTACGCCCGCATGCGGGCCGGGCGGCCGGACATGCCGAGCCGGACCGGGCCGCCGACGGTCGCGGGCCGGTGGTCGTTGGCGATCGTGCCCGCGATCGACCCGACCCGCCGGGCGCACGCGAGGGCCGAGGCGTTCCTGGAACGGCACGGCGTGCTGACCAGGGGCGCGCTCGACACCGAGCGGGTGACCGGTGGCTTCAGCGGTGTGTACAAGGTGCTGCGGGCGATGGAGGAGTCCGGGCAGGTCGTGCGCGGTTACGTCGTCGAAGGCCTCGGTGCCGCGCAGTTCGCCGCTCGCGGCGCGGTCGACCGTCTCCGCGCGCTGTCGAGACCGCCGGGTCAGGACCACCTCGGCACGCCGGAGGCCGTGGTGCTCGCCGCGTCCGACCCGGCCCAGCCCTACGGTGCCGCGCTGGACTGGCCTGCCCCGGTCGGTGACGGCAAGCACCGCCCGGCCCGCAAGGCCGGGGCGCTGACGGTGCTGGTCGACGGGGTGGCCGTGCTCTACGTCGAGCGCGGTGGCCGGTCGCTGCTGTCGTTCACCGAGGACGAGGAGACGCTGAGGGCTGCCGCTCAGTCGTTGAGCCGGGCGGTGCGCGACGGCTGGCTGGGGCAGCTGGCCGTGCAGCGCACCGACGGCGAGAACGCGCTGGGCACCCGTCTGTCGGGTGTCCTCCAGGAGGCGGGTTTCCGGGCCACACCGAAGGGGTTGAGGCTGAGGGCGTGAGGATTCAGGAATCCGGTGATGCGTGGACCGGTGTCCGAAGAGGTCTGGTGGTGGACGGCGGGAGGCTCAGGTGAACAGGGTGCTGTAGGCGTTGAGGGCGGGTTGGCCGCCGAGGTGGGCGTAGAGGACCTTGGAGTCGCGGGGGATTTCGCCGGTCGACACCAGTTCGATCAAGCCTGCCAGGGACTTGCCCTCGTAGACCGGGTCGGTGATCATGCCCTCCAGCGAGGCGCCGAGGCGCATGGCGTCCAGTGTGGACTTCCCCGGTACGCCGTAGACGCCCTCGTGGAAGCGTTCGTCGAGCAGCACGTCGGCGGGGTCGACGGTGACGTCGAGCAGGGTCGCGGTGGCGGTGGCGATCCTGGTGACCTGGTCGAGGGTTTCGGCGGGTTTCGCGGAGGCGTCGATGCCGAGGACGCGGCGGCGGCGGGGGCTGTCGGCGAAGCCCGCGACCATGCCCGCCTGGGTGCTGCCGGTGACCGAGCAGACGACGACGGTGTCGAAGAAGAGTCCCAGTTGGGCTTCCTGGTTCTCCACTTCCTTGGCCCAGTTGGCGAAGCCCAGGCCGCCGAGGCGGTGGTCGGAGCCGCCCGCCGGGATCGGGTACGGGGTGCCGCCCGCGTCGCGGACGTCCTGGATGGCCTGTTCCCACGCGGGTTTGACGCCGATGCCGAAGTCGGCCTGCACGAGTCGCACGTCGGCGCCCATCAGTCGGCTCAGCTGGATGTTGCCGACCCGGTCGTAGCCGGGGTCGGTCCAGTCGACCCAGCTCTCCTGCACCAGCACGCACTTCAGACCCGCGCGGGCGGCCGCGGCGGCGACCTGGCGGGTGTGGTTGGACTGGACGCCACCGATCGAGACGAGGGTGTCGCAGCCGGTGGCCACGGCGTCGGCGACCAGGTATTCGAGCTTGCGGGTCTTGTTGCCGCCGTAGGCGAGGCCGGAGTTGCAGTCCTCGCGCTTCGCCCACACCTCGGCGCCGCCGAGGTGCGCGGTGAGGCGGTCGAGGCGGTGGACGGGTGACGGGCCGAACAGGAGCGGGTAGCGGGTGAAGTCCTGCAACACCAGGGTCTCCTCTAGTCGTCGGACTGAAGCAGGTCGGTCAGGGTCGCCCAGTTCAAGGACACGCGTTCGGCGGCCAGGTCGGCGTCCGGGACGGCGCAGGCGGCGATGACGTCGGCGTGCATGGCCACCGAGTGGCGGCCGGGCGGGGTGGCGAAGCGCAGGCGTTCGAGCCTGCGGACCAGCGGTGTGTAGCGGTCGATGGTGGCGGTGACCGCGAAGTTGTCGGCGCGGCGGACCGCGACGTCGTGGAACTCGTCGTCGGCGGCCAGCGCGGCGGTCACGTCACCGGTCGCCAGCGCCGTCTCGAACCGGGTGTTGGCGGCGCGCATGGCGTCCAGGTCCGCGGGTGTCATCAGCGGAACGGCCAGGCGCGCGGCGAGCGCGTGCATCGCCTGCACGACGGCGTGCGCCTGTCGGACGACGGCGGTGTCGAGCGGGGTGACCCTGGTGTAGCTGTGCGGCTTGCTCTCCACCAGGCCCTCGTCGGTGAGCCGGGCCAGCGCTTCGCGGACCGGCGTGCGGGACAGGCCCAGTTCCTCGGCCAGGTCGACGTCCTTGATCGGGGTGCCCGGCGCCAGGTCGCCGCCGACGATGGCGTCGCGGATCGCCGTCAGCGCGCGGTCGCGGTAGAGCGAGCGGTCCAGACGACCAATATATTGCATATCGGAACTGTGGCTGATCGGGTTGACCAGGTCAAGGGGTGTGGCTCAACGGGTGGGAAAACCGAGGCAGGGAGGCATGGCCCTCGGCGGGGGTGCGGAAACGTGGAGGTTCCGCGTTCCGGACCAAGGACCAGCGGAGTGGTGCGGAACGTGGAGGTCCCCGCTCCGGACCACGGGTCCGCAGAGCGGGGTGCAGAAACGTGGAGGTCCCACGTCCCGGACCACGGAGCGGCCGAGTGGGTGCGGAACAGGGAGGCCCCGGACCACGGACTAGCGGAGTGGGTGCGGAACAGGGAGGCCACGTGCCCCGGACCACGGACGACGGACGACGGACGACGGACGACGGACGACGGACGACGGAGTAGGTGCGGGAACGTGGAGTTCCCACGCTCTGGACGACGGGTCCGCAGAGCGGAGTGCGGAACCCCTGGTGCTCGGGTCAGGTCCGGCGAGGTGAGTAGGGCGGCGGACGTTCCCGTCTCCTGGTGGAGTCGCGGGGGTCAGGCTGTCGGTGTCCTGGCTAGCGGGGGGAGAGGACGCAGAACTCCTGGCCTTCCGGGTCCAGCAGCACGACGTGGGTCCAGTCGCCCGGTCCCAGGTCGATCACCTTGGCGCCCAGCGCGACCAGGCGGGCGACCTCGGCCGTCTGGTCGTCGTGGGCGGCGGGGGCGACGTCGAGGTGGACGCGGTTCTTCCCGCGCTTCGGGTCGTCGCTGTGCAGGAACTCCAGCCACGGGCCCGCGTCGCCGCGCAGCGACGCGAACTCGGCGGTGCGGTTGACGACCGTCAGCCCGGTCGCCCCGGCCCAGAAGTCGGCCTGCACCCAGGTGTCCGCGACGTCCACGACGATCGCGGCGACCGGCCCGGTCCCCCGGTACTCGGGACGTGGTTCCAGGACGCAGAACTCGTTGCCCTCGACGTCGGCGAGCACCACCCACGGCACGCCCCGCTGTCCGAGGTCGACGGGGCGGGCGCCGAGCGCCTTCGCGCGCTCGACGATCTCGGCCTGTTCCTCCGGCGACGAGCTGGCCAGGTCGAGGTGCAGGCGGTTCTTGGTGACCTTCGGCTCGGGGACCGGCACGAACACCAGTTCCACACCCTCCACGACGGCCACGTCCACCTCGTCGGAGGACTCGCCGGTGATGCGCGTTCCCAGCAGCTCGGACCAGAACCGACCCAGTGCGGCCGGGTCCGCAGCGTCGACCACGACGTCGTTCAGCCTCGTTGCCATCCACCAAAGGTAACGTCTGCCCCATGGCGAAGCTGGTTCTCGGTCCGGTGCTGCGGCACGTGAACGCGACGTCGGCGACGGTGTGGGTGGAAACCGACACCTCGACCGAGGTGACGATCGCCGACCACAGCGCGCGGACGTTCCAGGTAGGGGCGCAGCACTTCGCGTTGGTGCGCATCGGGGGCCTGACCCCCGGCACCACCACCGACTACGACGTGCGACTGGACGGCGACCTGGTGTGGCCGGAGCCGGACTCGGAGTTCCCACCGTGCCGCATCAGCACGAAGTCCGATGAGGACCTGACGCACCGCATCGTGTTCGGTTCGTGCCGCGCGGCCAAGCCGCAGAAGCCCGCGGAGGAGGACTCGCTCGGGCCGGACGCGCTGGACGCCTACGCGCTGCGGATGGCGGAGCAGCCCCAGAACGAGTGGCCGGACGCGCTGCTGCTGCTCGGCGACCAGGTGTACGCGGACGAGCCGACGTCGCGGACGAAGGAGTGGCTGCGGAAACGGCGTGGTGGCAAGGATCCCGTCGACGAGGTGCTGACCTTCCGCGAGTACGCGCAGCTCTACCACGAGTCGTGGGGCGACCCGGAGATCCGCTGGCTGATGTCGACCGTGCCGACGTCGATGATCTTCGACGACCACGACATCCGCGACGACTGGAACACCTCGCGCCCGTGGCGCGAGCAGATGGCCGCGACCTCGTGGTGGCCGGAGCGCATCCGGGCCGGGCTGGCGTCCTACTGGGTCTACCAGCACCTGGGCAACCTCGGTCCGGACGAACTGGACCGCGACGAGCTGTACGCGAAGGTGGTGTCCTCGGGCGGTGACGTGCAGCCGATGCTGGAGGAGTTCGCCGAGCAGGCCGACGCCGAACTGGACGGTCGGAAGTCGACGTGGTGGAGCTACCGCCGCGACTACGGGCGGGTGCGGCTGCTGGTGATCGACACACGGTGCGGCCGGATCCTCGCGGGCGACACGCGGCGGATGGTCAGCGACGAGGAGTTCGACTGGATCGAGCGCAACGCCGAGGGCGACTACGACCACCTGGTGATCGGTTCGTCGCTGCCGTGGCTGATGCCGTACGCGATCAGCCACGGTCAGTCGATCAACGAGCGCGCCGCCGCGAGGCCGGGCAGGCGCGGCCGGTTCGCCGAGCAGGTCCGCCAGATCGCCGACCTGGAGCACTGGCCCGCGTTCCGCGACTCGTTCGAGCGGCTGTCGCGGTTCCTCGGTCGGGTCGGGCGCGGGGAGAACGCCCCGGCCACGATCTGCGTGCTGTCCGGCGACGTGCACCACAGCTACGCGGCGGAGGCCCACTACGCGGAGCCGACGGACAGCGCGGTCGTGCAGCTCACCTGCTCCCCCGTGCACAACGACCCGCCGAAGTTCTTCCGCCCGGTGTTCAAGCTGGCCTGGTGGCCGCCGATGGGTCGTCTGATGCGCAAGCTCGCCGACCGCGCGGGCGTGCCCGCCGATCCGTTGGAGTGGAGCCGGTTGACGGGCCCGCACTTCGGCAACTCCATCGCCGTGCTGGAGGTGGACGGACGGCAGGCCCGCTTCCGCCTGGAGTCCGCGACGCCCGACGGCAGGGGGTTGGTCGAGGTCGCGAACCTGGGCCTGCCGCCCGCCTAGTGCGGTGACCGCGACCTCACCGGGTTTCACGCGGCGGGGGTCAGCGGTCACCGCACCAGGGCACGGCCGGGTTCGGCACGTGCTCAGTCGGGGTCCGTCCGGGCGCGCCGGACGGTGGAGCCCGCCGACACGTCCCAGGTGATGATGTCGACGCGGTCCTGGATCTTCTCCAGGACCGCCGCCCAGACGCCGTCGCGCTGCCAGGCCCGGAAGATCCCGTAGGCGGTCTCCCACGGCCCGTAGCGCGGCGGCATGTCGCGCCACGGCGATCCGGTGCGCACCCGCCAGCGGATCGCGTTGACGACCTGGCGGCGGTCCCGGTTCGGTCTTCCCACTCGGCGTTCGGGTGGCAGCAGCGGTTCCAGCACCGCCCACTGCGCGGCGGTCAGATCACCACGGGCCAAGGGAAACCCCAGCCGGGACGGGATTCGACGCGGAACGGGCCGCCGGTCGACCACGCGAGTTCTCGATCTTGTCGGTGCTCGCCGGTAGAATTGGTTCCGGGGGACCCCTTACCCGCGCGCGCGGGATGGGCCCCCGGAATCGACGGTAGCGGTGGGGTACGACGGTTTCGCCGCTCCGCGCCAACCGTTGATCTTGCCGCTCGTCGGGCGCCCGGCCTCACTTCGTCGCCAGCCGCAGCAGGGCCCAGAGTTGGGCTATCGCGTCGTGGTCGCCGTTGACCTCGACCTCGCGGTCGGAGATGCGGCCCCACAGCCAGCGGTAGACGTTGAGGGGCACGCCGGTGACGTCCGCGTCGGCCGGTTCGGCCTCCTCGGGGGTCGCGCGCCACGCCGTGGAGCCGGTCGGGCCCGACGAGGCGAGCCAGACGCGGCCCGCGGTGCGGACCGCGACGACGCCGTCCCTGGTGCCGCGGACGCCCATGGCGCTCAGGCGGTGGACGAACCAGAGCGACAGGACCTCGTCGACGCCATCGACGACCACGTCGTCGGCCACCGGGTCGAGGGGTGTCGTCGCCGCGGCCTGGACGTCCATCCGGTGCACGGTCGTCTCGTGCGCCAGCCTGCGCGCCCAGAAGCCGTAGTTGGGTTCCTCCGGCCACCACGTGCCGCACTCGTCCTCCGCCTCGTGGGCGGCCAACTCGTCCAGGAGCGGCTCCACGCCACCGCGGACGAAGTCCGCCAGCGTCTCCTCGGGGGCCGGGTTCTGCTGCCACGTCACGGGTTGGCGGCCGTCGCGCAACCAGGACAGGGTCATGCGGTAGGTGCTGCCGACGTGCCTGGCGGTCTCGCCGAGGTTCAGGCCGGGACAGGCCGGGACCTGGCGTTCGGGGCGCTGCCCCTCGACGGACGAGGCGAGCGTCTCCGCTTCGGCGGCGAGGACGTCGAGCAGCCTGCCGTAGTCGATCAGGGCCTTGGTCACGTGCGCGCCTCGTGCGTGATCCGGTCGACCAGCGCGACGAACTGGGCGGACTGGCGGACCAGGTCGTCGGCGGAACGGGTGGTGACGACGCGGGTGATCCCCGCCTGGACCGCGGCTCGGGTGGCGGAGGCGGACGCGAAGAACGCGGCCCACTCCGCCAGCTCGGGGGCGATGCCCGCGAGCAGGACCCAGACGCTGGCGGGTTTGGCGTGGCCGCGGTGCGGCCTGCCGCGCAGGGCGAGCACGGCGGCGCCCGCGCGCAGCGCGGCGAGGTAGGCGGCGACGAAGCGCTCGGCCGGGTCGGTCGCGGCCTCGGCCTCGGCGATGCCCTCGCGGGCGTTCTCCAGGAGTTCCACGGACGCGGCGGGCGGAAGGGGGAGCGGGACGGGGACGGGGGTCCTGGTCCGGCTGGGCTGGGGGAAGTCGATCGAAGCTGACATCGGCGGCCTCCTCGCGGCGTCGGTGAATTCGACGACCACCGCGGGGAGACGGCGGCTCCTGGTGGTGGGGCGCTTCCCCCGCCCCACCACCAGGGCATCACGATCGAACACATGTTCGATCCAGGGCAGCCTAGCGCCTGCCGCCGACATTCCTCAACCCAGGACCCAGCGACGACCCGATCGTGATCCGTGGTCTGATTGGACGCGTGAGCGCACTGGACCACCCCGGCATGCAGAAGGTCGCCGCGGCACTGACCGAGGCGGGCCACCACGAGGCCGCGCAGGGCATCCGGGTGCTCGCGGACGCGGTCCGCACCGCCGCCCAGGCCGCCGAGGCGGTGGGCGTGCCGGTCGGCGCCATCGCGAACAGCCTGGTGTTCACGGCGGTCCGCGCCGAGGTCCCCGCGCCGCTGCTGGTGCTGACGTCGGGCGCGCACCGCGCGGACACCGACCTGCTGGCGGAACTGGCTGGCGCGGACCGGATCGAGCGCGCCGCCCCCGACTTCGTGCGCGAGCACACCGGACAGGTCATCGGCGGGGTCTCGCCGGTCGGCCATCCTGCGAGGATCATGACGTTCGTGGACGTGGACCTGGAGCAGCACCCCGTCGTGTGGGCGGCGGGCGGGCACCCGCACGCGGTGTTCCCGACGACGTTCGCCGGTCTGGTCGAGCTGACCGGCGGCACCCCCGCGCGGGTCGCGCGATGACCGCCGCGCCGTCGCCGCGCACCGAGCGGCTGGTGGAGTTCTCACCGCAGGAGCTGAACGCCCGGCTGCACGAGGCGCTGGAGCTGTACGTCACGGCGATGAACTACCCGCCGAGCACGGTGGAGCAGCGGGCGCCGATGTGGCTCGCGCACATGCTGCGCGAGGACTGGCGCTGCGTGGTCGCGCTGGACGACCGGGACGAGCTGGTCGGCATCGGCTACGGCTACCGCGGGTCGAGCGGGCAGTGGTGGCACGAGCAGGTGCGCCGCGGGCTGACGACCGTGTCGGGCGCGCAGGCCGTGGACGAGTGGATGGACGACTACTTCGAGCTGACCGAGCTGCACGTGCTGCCGCGCGCGCAGGGCAGGGGGCTCGGCGAGGCGCTGCTGCGGAACCTGCTGGCCGGGGTGCCGACGACGCACGTGCTGCTGTCGACGCCGGAGGGGCCGAGCAACGCGTGGCGGCTGTACCGGCGGGTCGGGTTCACCGACGTGCTGCGGCACTACCAGTTCACCGGCGACCCGAGGCCGTTCGCGGTGCTGGGGCGGGAACTCCCGATGACGTGAGGGGCCGCCCGGTCGTACCGGGCGGCCCCCGCGCCACTACAGCTCGGCGAGCCGTTCGCGGAGCGTGTCGAGCCCCATGGCGCCCATCTCCAGGGCGTCCTGGTGGAACTTCTTGAGGTCGAACGCGGCGCCGTGGCGGGCGCGGGCCTCGTCGCGGGCCGCGAGCCAGAGGCGTTCGCCGATCTTGTACGACGGGGCCTGGCCGGGCCATCCGAGGTAGCGGTCGATCTCGTCGTGGACGTGCGAGGCCTCGGTGATGGTCCGGGTGAGCATGAACTCCAGGCCCAGCTCGGGGGTCCACCGCTCGCCCTCGTGGAAGCCGGTGCCCCTCGGGATCTCCAGTTCCAGGTGCATGCCGATGTCCACGACCACGCGGGCGGCGCGGAACAGGTGGGCGTCGAGCATGCCGAGCAGGTTGCCGTCGTCGTCGAGGTAGCCGAGTTCGCGCATGAGCCGCTCGGCGTAGAGGGCCCAGCCCTCGCCGTGGCCGGAGACCCAGCAGAAGAGGCGCTGGAAGTCGTTGAGCTTGTCGGCGTTGTAGACGGCGGTCGCGACCTGGAGGTGGTGGCCGGGGACGCCCTCGTGGTAGACGGTGGTCAGCTCGCGCCAGGTGGGGAAGGTCTCCTTGTCGGCGGGCACGGACCACCACATGCGGCCGGGGCGGGAGAAGTCGGGCGTGGGGCCGCTGTAGTACGCGCCGACGCCGCCGCCGGGCGGGGCGATGCGGCATTCGAGCTTCATCAGCTCGTCGGGCAGTTCGAAGTGCACGTCGCGCAGGTCGAGCAGGGCCTTGTCGGAGAGCTGCTGCATCCACGACTGGAGGCCGGCCTGGCCCTGCACGAGGTAGCGGGGGTCGGCGTCGAGGGCGGCGGCGCCTTCGGCGAGCGTCGCGCCGGGCTTGATCCGGCCGACGATCTGCTTCATCTCGGTCTCGATGCGGGTGAACTCCTCCCAGCCCCACTCGTAGGCCTCGGCGAGGTCGAGGCGGGAGCCGATGAAGTACCGCGAGGAGAGCCGGTAGACCTCTTCGCCGACGGCGTCCTTCTCGGGGGCCTTGGCGGCGAGGTCGTCGCGCAGGAACGCGGCGAGGTCGCCGTAGGCCTCGGCCGCGGCGGCGGCGCCCCTCTCCAGGTCGGTGCGCAGCGCGTCGCCGACCTGCGCGTCCCGCACGAGGCCTGCGAAGAACGACGTGCCGCCTCGGCGGCCGGACCAGGTGTCGCACTGGTCGGCGACCTTGGTGACCTGGCGCAGGGCGGCGGTCTTGCCCTTGTCCGCGGCGTAGGACAGGCCCGCGCGGAGGTTCGCGACGGCGTCCGGCATCGCGGCGAGGCGGCGGGCGACGACGGCCCACTGCTCGGGGGTGTCGGTGGGCATGTGGTCGAAGATCTCGCGCAGGTTCTGCACGGGGCTGGCGAGCACGTTCAGGTCGCCCTCGGAGCGGCCCGCCTCGTGCAGGTCGGTCGAGACCTCGCCGCGTTCGAGGAAGACGGCCTTGGCGTCGCTCTCCGACTTGTCGGCGGGTTCGGCGGCCGTGATGTCGCGGACGGCCTTGACGGTCAGCTCGTAGCGCGCGGCGTGGCCTTCCGGCGAGTAGTCGGTGAGCTCGTCCTCACCTCCGGGCAGGCCGAGCTGGGTCGCCGCGATCGGGTCCAGCGCCGCGTAGTCGGTCACGAACCGGTTGCTGATGCCGTGCACACCAGCCGTAGAGGAAGCCATGTCCGGCACGCTACCGCCCGGTCAGGACGCCGGAAAGGTCTTTAGGCTTGCTCACGATTACCAGTCGAAAGACTGGCGGACAAGGTCGACTCCGCTTCCTGCCGGCAGGATGACCGGGTGTCCAGAGCCCGTGTGCTCCTCCTGCCGGTCTTCCTGCTCCTCGCCGCGTTCTCGCTGTCGGGGTGCGTCCGCCTGCACGCCGCCATGGCGGTGTCGGAGGACGACCGCGTGTCCGGCGAGATCGTCGCCGCGACCCCGCCGACGGCGGACAACGATCCCGGCCCCCAGCTGCGGGTGCCGTCCGAGCTGGCCAGCCGCGTCACGACCAAGCCGTACAAGGTCGACGCCTACGCGGGTACCCAGCTCTTCTTCAACGGCCTCACCTTCGAGGAGGTCCGCACCCTCTCGCTCGCCACCAGCTCGTCGAGCAGCAGGTACCAGATCAGCTTCCGCCGTTCGGGCGACCTGGTCACGATGTCCGGGTCGGTCGACCTGACCCAGGTGCCGATCGACAGGGCCGACATCCAGGTGAAGATCAGTTTTCCCGGCGGGGTGGTCAACACCAACGGCCGCGAGGAGGAAGAGGGCACGGTGGCCTGGAGCCCCAAACCCGGCCAGGCCTCGATGCTGACCGCGACGGTGCAGTACGCGGGGCCGAACTCCGAGGGCCTGATCGGGTGGGTGTTCCTGGTGGGGGCGCTCACGGGCGGGGCGGCGCTGATCGTCGTGGTGCTGGCGCTCGTGGCGCACCGCAGGAGCCTGGTGGCCTGACCGGGCGTCGCCCGAACGGGTGATCATTGGCGCCCGCGGTGCTCCCACGCCTGGACCAGGGCCGACGAGGCGCGGGTGCCGTACTCCGAGAACGGCAGCACGGTCGGGCGCGCTCCCTGGACGCCCGCGCAGACGAACAGGACGCGGGTGTTGCGGTCGAGCACCAGGCGGTGGGTCATGCCGAAGTCGGCTTCGAGCGTGGTCGCCGCCAGCGCGTTCACGTCGCTGACCGCGATGGCCTGGTGGACGGCCCTGATCCGGGCCTCCCGCTCTGCCGTCCTGTCCCTGCGGACGCTCGACTTGAACCGGTCGCTGAGCAGCGCGCCGTCCGGGGTGAGCGTGGCCCAGGACGGGGTGGCCAGCTGGAGCGAGAAGCGCTTGCCGAAGCGGTCGGCCGCCACGTAGCGGGGCGGCGCGGACAGCACCGACGGCAGGTCCGGGAGGGACCAGCCGTCGTCGGTGGCGACGGGCACCCTCGCCACCCGCAGCACCGCGGCCACGTCGCGGCAGACGCGCGCGATCACCGGCGCGGCGGAGCGCACCTTGGCCTCGAAGTCCTCGGCCAGTCCGCGCTTGTGCGCCTCGGACCGGGCTCGACGGGCCTCGGCCGCGTCCTTCTTGAAGTTCTCGTCGAAGGTGGGCATCCACGCCTCTCTCACGTGCGAGCGGGGACCAGGCCCAGTCGGGCCACCACTTCCCTCGTCGCCTTCGAGCGGTTCAGGGTGTAGAAGTGCAGGCTCGGAACGCCCTCGGCGAGCAGCCGCTCCCCCATCTCCGTCACCAGGTCGACACCAGCCTTCCGGAAGGCGGCCGGGTCGTCCACGAAGGGGTCCAGTTTCCGGGCGACCGACGGGGGGACGTCGGCGCCGGACAGCTCGATCGTCTTGGCGAGGGTGCGCGGGGTCGTCAGCGGCATGAGGCCGGGGATGAGCGTGGTGTCGCAGCCCAGCGCGTCGACCCGGTCGCGCAGCCGCAGGAAGTCCTCCGGCTCGAAGAACAGCTGGGCGATGGCGAAGTCCGCGCCCGCGCGCAGCTTGCGGACCAGGTGCCTCGTGTCCTCGTCCACGTCGCCGGAGCGCGGGTGCCCGTACGGGAACGCCGCGACGCCCACGCAGAAGTCGCCGAGCTCGCGGCAGAGCCGGACCAGCTCCTCGGCGTAGGTGAGGCCCTCGGGGTGGGCGATCCACTCGCCGTGGGGGTCGCCGGGCGGGTCGCCGCGCACGGCCAGGATGTTGCGCACGCCGACGGCCGCGTACCAGCCGATCACGTTGCGCAGTTCCGCGACGGAGTGGTCGACGGCGGTCAGGTGCGCCATCGGCACCAGCGTGGTCTCCTGCGCGACGCGGCCGGTCGTGCGGATGGTGAAGTCCCGGCTCGACCCGCCCGCGCCGTACGTGATGGACACGAAAGCCGGGTCGAGCGGTTCCAGTTCGCGGATCGCGCGCCACAGGACCAGCTCGTCCGCGCTGTCGCGGGGAGGGAAGAACTCGACGGAGAACACGGGACCGCGCCCGTGCAACCGTTCGACCACGGTCGTCATGGCCCCAGCCTAGTGGGCGTCCGACGAGTGGGAGATGTCTTTCACGGGCTGGGACGAGCCCCCCGGTGCGGCGGCGGAGCGCCGGAGAGGTGACCATAGACGGGTGTCCGCCCCAGAGCTGCTCCACCCGCTGGACCTCGCGCTGCCCGCCCACGTCGACGAGGCGCTGGCGGCCTACCTCGCCGACCGTCGCACGCTGGGCGCGCTGATGGACGACAACTTCACCGGGGCGGTGGACGGCCTGGCCGCGTTCGTCCTCAGCGGCGGGAAGCGCATCCGCCCGACGTTCGCGTGGTGGGGCTGGCGGGCCGCGGGCGGTGATCCGGAGGGGCCCCTCGCGGAATCGGTGCTGACGGCGGTCAGCTCGCTGGAGCTGATCCAGGCGTGCGCGCTGGTGCACGACGACCTGATGGACGCCTCCGAGGTGCGGCGGGGCCAGCCGACCGTGCACATCGCGTTCGCCCAGGAGCACCGCGACCGGCGCTGGCTCGGTGAGCCGGAGCGGTTCGGGCTCGCGGCGGCCGTGCTGATCGGCGACATCGCGCTGGCGTGGGCGGACGACATGCTGTTCGCCGCGGGCCTGCCGACCGACGCGCTCCAGCGGCTGAGCCTGCCGTGGCGGGACATGCGCACCGAGATGCTCGCGGGCCAGTACCTGGACGTGCTCACGCAGGCGCGCGGCGACTCCTCCCCCGAGGCCGCGCTGCGGATCGACCGGCTCAAGACCGCCGCGTACACGGTGGAACGGCCGCTGCACATGGGTGCGGCGCTCGGTGGCGGGTCTCCGGAGCTGATCGACGGTCTGCGCCGGTTCGGCGCGGACATCGGCGTCGCCTTCCAGCTGCGGGACGACCTGCTCGGCGTGTTCGGCGACCCCGCGGTCACCGGAAAGCCCGCGGGCGACGACCTGCGCGAGGGCAAGCGGACGCTGCTCGTGGCGCTGGGCATGGAGTACGGCGCGGACGTGCTGCACGGGGCGCTGGGCAACCCGGAGCTGGACGTGGAGACGGTCGACGCCGTGCGCGACGCCCTGATCGGCGTGGGGGCCGTGGACGCGATCGAGGACCGGATCACCGAGCTGACCACGTCCGCGCTGGCCGCGCTGGAGGCCGCGCCGGTCGTGGCGCCCGCGGGTGACCGGCTGGCGGAACTGGCCGTCAGCGCCACGAAGCGGACCTACTGACCATGAGCCCAGCCCACGGGAAGACCCTGCCGGGACGCACCGACCACGTCGTCGTGGTGGGCGCGGGCCTCGCCGGGCTGTCCACGGCCCTGCACCTGCTCGGCACGGGCCGGGCCGTGACCGTCGTCGAGCGCGACGCCACCCCCGGCGGCCGGGCCGGGCGGCTGGACCTGGACGGCTACCGGATCGACACCGGGCCGACCGTGCTGACCATGCCGGAGCTGGTCGAGGACGCCCTCGCCGCGGTCGGCGAGTCCCTGGCCGACCGGCTGGACCTGCTGCCCGTCGACCCCGCCTACCGGGCGCGGTTCGCCGACGGCACCACGCTCGACGTGCACGCCGACGCCGACGCGATGGAGGCCGAGGTCCGGCGGTTCGCGGGCGGCGCGGAGGCCGAGGGCTACCGGAGGCTGCGGGCCTGGCTGACCGCCCTCTACCGGGTCGAGCGCGACCAGTTCATCGGCGGCAACTTCGACTCCCCCGCCGACCTGATCGGCCCGTCGCTGGCCAAGCTCGCCGCGCTGCGCGGGTTCGGCAGGCTCGGCCCGGCCATCGGGCGGTTCCTGCGCGACGAACGCCTCCAGCGCGTGTTCTCGTTCCAGTCGCTCTACGCCGGGGTGCCGCCGCGCCGGGCGCTGGCCGCGTACGCCGTGATCGCGTACATGGACACCGTCTCGGGCGTGCACTTCCCGCGCGGCGGGATGCGGGCGCTGCCCGACGCCATGGCGGGCGCGGCGGCCTCGGCGGGCGCCACCTTCCGCTACGGCACGGCGGTCGCCTGGCTGGAGCGCATCGGCAGCCGCGTCACGGCCGTCCGCACGACCGGCGGCGAGCGGATCCCGTGCGACGCCGTGGTGCTGACCCCGGACCTGCCGGTCGCCTACCGGCTGCTCGGCAAGGCCCCGCGCCGCCCGCGCCCGGTGCGCTGGTCGCCGTCGGCGGTCGTGCTGCACGCGGGCACCACCCGGACGTGGTCGGAACTCGGGCACCACACGATCTTCTTCGGGCGGGCGTGGGACCGGACGTTCGACGAGCTCACCTCGACGGGCAGGCTGATGAGCGACCCGTCGCTGCTGGTCACCCAGTCGACGCTGAGCGACCCGTCGCTCGCGCCCCCCGACCGGCACCTGAACTTCGTGCTCGCGCCCGCGCCGAACCTGGAGACCGGGCCGATCGACTGGGCGCGCGTCGGCCCCGCCTACCGCGACGAGCTGCTGCGCACCCTGGAGGCCCGCGGGCTGACCGGGTTCGAGGCGTCGATCGAGACGTCCCGGCTGGTCACGCCGCAGGACTGGGCCGACGGCGGTCTCGCGGCGGGCACGCCGTTCTCGGCCGCGCACACGATCGCGCAGACCGGACCGTTCCGGCCGCGCAACCTGGTCAACGGGATCGACAACGTGGTCCTGGCGGGCTGCGGCACCACCCCCGGCGTCGGCGTCCCCCCGGTGCTGATCTCCGGGAAGCTGGCCGCGCAACGGGTCGCGGGCACGCCGCTGCGCACCCGTTCCGCACGGGCCAGGACGTCCGTCGTGAGCTGACCGAACCGTTCG
This sequence comes from Umezawaea sp., assembly GCF_057122925.1. NCBI lineage: Bacteria > Bacillati > Actinomycetota > Actinomycetes > Pseudonocardiales > Pseudonocardiaceae > Umezawaea > Umezawaea sp. Next base: position 30,013 of record NZ_DBNGPQ010000184.1, read on the forward strand.
CCAGCCGAGCGCGAATACTCCACACGGGCACTGCCCGGAGTGATCTTCACGTGCGAGGATCCTCCTGGGTGTCGAGTCCCCGCCACGCTTGCGCGCCATCGCGTGCCGAGGCGGCCACGTGCTGTGCAACGATGTTGCCGCGATGGCTTCGACTCCGTCCCCTCCCAGATCGGGCGCCGCGTCAGTGCGGGCGCCGTCCGCTGCTACGCGCGTGCCGCCGGAACCGACCGGCATCCCCGTGCGGACGATCCTGCTCGGAGTGCTGGGCGTCTCGCTGATCGCGCTGGGTGGTGCGGGTGCGGGTGCGGTGCTGAAGACGGATCCGCTGCTGACGGACACGTCGTTGAGCTGGGTGCGGTACGGGCACGGTCGTGATCTGGCGACGG
>NZ_DBNGPQ010000185.1:0-6473 GCF_057122925.1 Umezawaea sp.
TATGCCGTAAGACTGGCACGGGCTATCGCATTCGCACCAGAGGGCGACTCGAACGCCCGAACCCTCGCCGCCGACGAATTCCAGTCGTGGCGGGGGCAACTCACCGCGTTCTTCTCGAACGACAAGATGACTGCGGAGGACAGAGCACTGTTCATCGCAACGGCTGTGCTGGACGGGGCGCCTCCCCTCGTCATCTGGAACGCGGCGATGCAGTTCCTCGACGAGAATCCCGACCGGCCGGTCAAGGAACTGCTGCTCGGAATGGATCTCGACAGCAGGTTCACCGAGAACCTCGAGGCCTCCGTATCCGACGACAAGGTGTCGTTGGACATCAAACGGCACGGCATCAGCGACGCCGTGCTGCCGCACCTGTGGCGTCAACGCCCACCGCTGCGCGGCAAGTTGTTCGAGTGGATCCGCGTGCTCACCGCCCATGACGGAATTGGTGAGCCCTACCTCCACGACATCGGCAAGCGGCTCACCTCGATAGCGATCAGGCATCCGGATTTCGACCTCGTCGCGCTGGTCACGACGTGGGTGACCGCCTCATCCGCGAACAGGTCTCTGGTCGCCCAACTGCTTACCGACCTCGCGGGTGACCCCGTCATCGGAGCGGCGGTCCGCGTGAAGCTCCGGGAATGGGCCTACAAGTACGGGAACGGTGACATTTCCGCGAATCTGGCCGAAGTCGTCGCCGAGGTGTGTGCGGGGCCCTTCGCCGACGTATACCCCAATCAGACTCTGGTCCGGCTCAAATGGCTGCTGAACGTCCCTCTGACCCCCACCATCCGCAGAGCGGCGCACGCTTGCCTGAACAAACTGGCGAGCGATCCCGACCAGGTGTCCGCGCTGCTCTCATCGGTACTGGCTTGGCGGCGAGACGCTCCGCGAGCCGCTGCCAGAGGGTTTCTCCTGCTGGTCGACATCACGGAGAGCAGTCACACGGCGGTGCGCCTACTGGAACTAGCGGGCAGCGACCCGCTCGTTCTGGATCTGCTGCGTGAAGGATGGCGTCTCGTGGCCGAACACTCGCCGCAGGGCGAAGCGAGACCGGTCATCACTTCCTGGTTGGCCGGTCCACCGTCGGACGTACTGCCGGCGGAACCAACGGCAACGCTGCTGGCCGACATGCTGCGAGTGGGCTTGCGTGACAGTCGACTCGCCGAGCCGTTTCTCACAGGTCACCAACATCCCGGAGATACCGCCTTCGCGGCGAAGGTCCTCGCCCTGGCTGTCAGGCCCGTCGCGGAAAACCTCTCGGACGGGTGAAACCACTGTTCCGCCCACAGCGCGAGTCGTTATCATTCACCGCCCGGTTGAACAGTTCGCTCCCGGCGGTCAGGTTCACTGCTCACCTGACCGCCGGGTGGGCGGTTGGGGCGTCGCCGAGGAGTGAAATGGTTCGCCACACCGTGCGCACGGCGATCGCGGAGATCGCGAAGGAGCAGGACCCCGCAGATCCTCTCGGAGCGGCAGACGCCGTGCTCTGCGGTTACTCGGAGAGCATCAGGTCGGCGGACGGGGTGGACATCCACCTCCTCAAGGCCGAGTTCGACCTCGATGAGAACAGTCGCGCGTCGCTTGCCGACTACGACGCCACGGACCGATCAGACCAGCAGAGGCAGAACGCGGTGCTGCGGCAGATCAAGGGACTGCGCGACCTGCTGGTCGACCCCGGACTTGGAACGACCTGGTTGTTGCGCCACCGTCCGGAGCACCTCGTTCAGGCGGACAAACTGCTGTCGCAGATCGTCGCCTCACCGCCTCCGACCGCGGAAAGCCACTCCTCGACCGATCCCCTCGTCGACCTGTTGCGGGACTTCGTCACGCCCATGGGCGACCCATCCCAACGAGTACTGGTGCTTCAAGCCCTCCCGATGATCCTGCGCAGCCTCAACCACGACGACCTGGCACACCGTGCCGAACTCCTCGTGCAGCGGGAAGCCCTTCTCCCCCCTCTCCCAAGCGAGCGGCCTGCGTGACCAGGTAGTTGCGCTCCGGCGTGCTCGTCGTCCTGCCCGCGGCCACCCGGTAGTGCTCCACGGCCGCCTCGACGTCGCCCGCCATCTCGCACAGGTGCGCCCGCACGGCGTCCAGCCGGTAGTGGCCGTCCAGGCGGTCGGCCACGGCGTCCAGCAGCACCAGGCCCGCCTCGGGGCCGTGCACCACCGCCACGGCGACGGCGCGGTTCAGGGTGACCATCGGGTTGCCGGTCATGCGTTCCAGCAGCCCGTACAGGCCGAGGATCTCGGGCCAGTCGGTGTCCTCGGCCTTGGCGGCGTCGTCGTGGACGGCGGCGATGGCGGCCTGCAACTGGTACTCCCCCACCATCCCCCTGGACACCGCGCTGGTCACCAGCGCGACGCCCTCGACGATCAGGCCGTGGTCCCACAGGGTCCGGTCCTGCTCGGCCAGCGGCACCAGCGAGCCGTCGGCGGCGGTGCGCGCGGGACGGCGGGCGTCGGTGAGGAGCATCAGCGCGAGCAGGCCCGCCACCTCGCCGTCGTCGGGCAGCACCGCGTGCACGGCGCGGGCCAGCCGGATCGCCTCGCCGGACAGCTCGCCCCGGTGCAGCTCGTGGCCGCTGCTGCTGGTGTAGCCCTCGTTGAACAGCAGGTAGAGGACGCGCAGCACGGACCGCAGCCGGGGCGCGCGCTCGTCGCCGACGGGCATGGCGAACGGCACCCCGGACGCCTTCACGCGCTGCTTGGCCCGGCTGATGCGCTGCGCCATGGTCGTCTCGGGCACCAGGAACGCGGTGGCGATCTCGGCGGTGGTCAGCCCGGCCACCGCGCGCAGCGTCAGCGCGATGGCCGACGCGGGCGTGAGGGCCGGGTGGCAGCACAGGAACAGCAGGACGAGCGTGTCGTCGCGGTCGACCACCTCACCGGGCGGCGGTTCCAGGGACGCGGCGACGTCCTCCCGCCGACGCCGGGCCTGCTCGCTGCGGAACTGGTCCGTCATCCGCCGCACCGCCGCCCGCACCAGCCAGCCGCGCGGGTTGTCCGGCACACCGTCGAGGGGCCAGTGCAGGGCCGCGGCGAGCAGGGCCTCCTGCACGGCGTCCTCGGCGGCGGCGAAGTCGCCGTACCGGCGGGCGACCACGCCGAGGACCTGCGGCGCGTGCTCGCGCAGCAGGTCCTCGACGCCGGTCGTCACTGCTCGACGCTCGGCGCGCTCATCACTTCCCGCACCTCGATCGGCTGCCCGATCGGCACGCCGTTCGGGCCGGGCGCCGCGGAGGCCTGCGCGGCGATCTCCAGCGCGCGCTCCTGCGACTCCACGTCCACCGTCCAGTACCCGGCGAGGAACTCCTTCGTCTCCGGGAACGGCCCGTCGGTCACGACCGGCGCCCCCTCGCCCTTGAAGACGACGACCTTCGCCAGGTCCGGCCCCGCCAGCCCCTGACCGTCGACCAGCTCACCCCTGTCGGTCAGCTCCTGGCCCAGCGCCTGCTGGAAGTCGATGTGCGCCTTGATGTCGCCGGGTGCCCAGCTGGTGATCGGCTCCACACCCTCGATCTTCGAGTAGCTCATCAGCAGCATGAACTTCGGCATCGTGCTTCTCCTCGTGGTCCGCCGCGCCCGGTTTCGGCGCCGTCGTGGAGAGGACGGAGCACGCGACGGGTTCTCGACATCCGACGTCCGAGTCCACCACACGAACCACCGGGAGCGCTCACCCCCGCAGCAGCGTCGTGCCCGCCGAACCGCCGGTGTGGGTGAGCCGCTTGGCGTAGCAGTCGTCGGCCCCGATGCCCTGCGCGTCGCACCACGAGTTGACCTGCGCCCCCGTGGCCGCGGTGCGCGGGACGACGGTCACCCAGAAGTCGTCGCGGTCGTAGCTGACGAAGTCGGCCGACCACAGCAGCAGCGCGTCCGGGTACCGCGCCCTGATCGCCGAGTGGTCCCGCCACACGGCCAGGTGGTCGTAGGTGAGCCCGCGGACGACCAGCCCGAGCTTCTTGGACGACAGCTGCGGCACCCAGCTGTCGACCAGCCGCTCCGCGGACGGGCGGTCGACCGCGACCTGCCGGTCCAGCGCGAGCCGGGCCGACGACTCGTCCACCGGCCCGGACCCGGTGGACGGGGCCGAGTAGGTGGGCGGACGGCCGCTGCCACCCACCTCGACCGTGGAACTCCCCGCACCCCCACCCCTGCCCGCGTTCGACGCCAGGTGCACGCCGAAGAACACGAGCACCAGCATCACGATCCCGGTGAACAGCGCAGGCGCCACGCCGGTCCCCGACGTGGACGCGCAGGGCCGGGCGGGCGACGGCAGCCCGAACGCCGAGGGCGGCAGCGGCGTCCCGCACCGCGCGCAGTAGGCGGCGCCAGGGTGGGCGGAACTCCCGCAACCAGCGCACGTGGTCATGTCGACACCTCTTCCGACTCACCGTCAGCACATTCGCGGAGCACGACCACCCCGCTCCACCTCTGTCGCGGAAAAGCCTCGGGCGTTACGCCACCACCGCACCAAAAAATCACTTCCTGTGGATGCAACGAAATCGCTCCCCACCGCGATTGGCCGGGTGACGAGCGACTGGGAGGAACGCATCATGGAAGTCATGGTGATATTGTTCATCATCGCACTCACGGGCTGGGCGATCGTCACCCAGGTGAAGGCGCGGGAACAGATCGACATCCCGACCCCGCTGAGCGAACAGGACGCGGCGAGGATCGTGTTCGACCACTTCGGGCCGCTGTGGACGCAGGTAGCGGGCGCGGGACACCTGAACTACCGCCCCAAGTTCAGAGCGGGCGCACCCACCGTGTCCATCGCCCTCACCCCCACCGGAATGCACGGGTGCACCGTGTCGATCTGGACTTCGACATTCAGCACGCGCTACGGACTCATGACCCACGCACAACTGGCGTGGCGGAAGAAGCAGACCCTGGCCGACAAACTGGTCACCACCACGCACCCCTCCGCACAACGACGACAAGGAACCTGACAACCCCTTTCTGACCACCTTCTGACCACTTGTCCACACTGTGGCCACAATCAACAAATAGGCGATCGCGAGGGGGCACCCGCGCCCCGCTACCATTCTCGGCCATGACGACGGAGAACTGGCTGGCCGACACCCGCACGTCCTACGACACGGTCGCCACCAGCTACGCGGACCTGCTGCGGGGTGCCATGGAGGACGAACCGCACCAGCGCGCGACCCTGGCGGTGTTCGCCGAGCTGGTGCGGAACGCGGGCGGCGGCCCGGTGGGCGACATCGGCTGCGGACCGGGCAGGCTCACCGCGGAACTCCGAGACCTGGGCCTGGACGCGTTCGGCATCGACCTCTCGCCCGCGATGATCGAGGTGGCCCGCCGGGACCACCCGGACCTGCACTTCGAGGTGGGCTCCATGACGGACCTGAGCCTCCCGGACAACTCGGCGGGTGGCCTGCTCGCGTGGTTCTCCCTGATCCACGTCCCGGACGAGGAACTCCCCGGCGTCCTGGCCCACTTCCACCGAGCACTGCGCCCTGGCGGCCCACTGCTGGTCGGCTTCCACGCGGGCGACGACACCACCCTGAAGACCCAGGGCTACGGCGGCCACCCGATGAACGTGCACATCCACAAACGCGAGCCCGCCACGATGTCGACGCGACTGCGGGAAGCCGGCTTCACCGTGGACGTCGAAACCGTCCTGCACCGAGACGAACACCGAGGCGCGATCCTCTTCGCCCACGCCAACGATTAGGCTAGCCTAACCTCATCACCCACAGGGGAGGTTGGCGGCATCTTGGGCACCTACTCGACACTGGACCAGCTCCAGCACAAGGTCATCGGCAAGGTGGCGTCGCTGGTCATGGCGTCGTCCAACGAACGCGACGAGTACGAGCAGTTCCCCATGACGGTGGCGAGAACCACCACCCTGAACCCCCACCTGCGCCGAATCACCTTCCACGCACCAGAGTTCGGCACCTGGTACACCAGCGGAGCAGACGAGTACTTCGGCCTGCTGGTACCACGCGGCAACGAACTGCACTTCCCGACGGTGGACCGCCTCAACATCCGCGCAGCGGTCGCCAAGATGCCGGAAGCCACCCGCCCAGACCTGCGCTGGTACACGGTCAGAGCCGCACGACGCGCCCAGTGCGAGATCGACGTGGACTTCGTCCTGCACGAGGACGCCCGCGGCCCCGGCTCGAACTGGGCGACAGCAGCGGAACCGGGCAGCATCGCAGGTTTCAGGGCCTGCGGCTCAACCTACGAACAACTACCGGACACAGCACAACGCCTACTGGTGGCGGACGAGACAGCCCTACCGGCACTGTCAGCAATCCTGGAACAACAACCAGGCGCACGGGCAATCGCAGAGGTACCGGACGAGACCTACCAGATCCCAACACCACCAGGGGTCGAGTTCGTCCACCGCGGCAACAACACACCGGGCACCCAAGCCCTACGAGCAGTAGCGGCACTACCAGCACAAGACTTCGACTACGCCTGGATCTGCGGCGAGGCAAACCTGGC
>NZ_DBNGPQ010000186.1:0-80024 GCF_057122925.1 Umezawaea sp.
GCAGGCGGTCAGCGCGCTGCCAGAGGGGTGCGCACCGGTGCCAGCAGCACGCCGCGGGTGCCCGCCACGCGTTCGTTCCAGCCCAGCTGGTCGCGGCGGAACGCCGGGGTGGCGAAGGAGCCCAGCAGCACCAGCGCCACGGCGGCCAGGTCGAGGCCGAAGCCGGTCCAGCTGGTGAGGTGCGGGGACAGCAGCACCGAGTAGGCGACCAGTCCGGTCACGCCCAGGAGTTCGCGCACCGCGACCCTCGCCGGGGACGGACGGCCGCCGTCCAGGGCGCGCATGCGGTAGCGCATCAGCCTGCTGCCCAGGGTCCAGCCGCCGGTGGCGGCGGGCAGGACCACGCGCAGGGCCACCGCCAGGCCCACCTGGAGCCACCCGTTCGTCGGGAAGAGGAGCCGGGCGAGCACCAGGAACACCACGGCGTCCGCCGCCAGCGCCAGCGCCTTGCGCGGCACGCTCACCGTGCCGGGGCGGACCACCGCCTCGTCGGGGTCCGGCAGCGCGGGCACGACGATCGCCACCGGGGCGATCATCCAGCCGAGCAGGGAGCCGGAGGTGTTGGAGATGAGGTCGTCGACGTCGGAGATGCGGTAGGGGCACGGGTAGATGCCCATGTTCCCGGTGTACTGCACCACTTCCACGATGAGCGAGACGCCGAGACCGATGAACACGGTGGCCAGCACGCCCTTGCCGTAGGCCTTGCGCAGCACGATCCCCAGCGGGACGAACAGGGCGGCGTTGAAGGCCTGCTGGACGAACGCCGAGGACGTGGCCATGGCGACGACACCGGACCGGCCGTAGGCCTCCATGTTGTTGCGCATGTCCGTCACCCACTGGAACGGGACGGTCGAGAGCATCTGGTCGCCCTGGCACAGGTTCGCCCGGTCGGGGAACGGCAGGAAGATCAGGGCCATCGCCACCAGGCCGTAGGCCATCAGGCCGTAGAGCACGACCGCGCGACGCGGCTCGATCCGGCCGAACCGGTAGTAGTGCAGCGCCACGAGGGGCAGCAGCACCAGCGCGCCGATCCCCACGAAGGCCAAGAAGCCGGTGCGGATGTTCTCCAGGTACGAGCTCAGCATGTCCATCCGTTCCACGGTCGTGCGCGTGGGACGTCTCTACCCCCGCGCACCTCGGCGGAAACACGAATGGGAGCTGTTGCGCCGAACGGTAGCCACCGCTGCGGCGGACGCACCGCGGACGGTCCGTCAGGCGGTGGGAACGCGTCCCGCGTGCCGCTGCACCACCCGGCGGGTCACGCCCAGGCGGGAGTCGACGCCGAGCTTCTCCAGCAGCCTGGTCACGTGGACCTGCACGGTGTTGCGGGACATGCTCAACCTCGTCGCGATGTCCGAGTTCGGCCAGCCCGCCGCGATCAGGTCCGCCACGCGCCGCTCGACCTGGTCCAGCGGGCGGCCGTCGACCGCGCTGCGGCCGCCCACCCGCCAGCGGATGCCGAACGGCTTGAGCCGCGACTCGGCGCGGCGCACGTCCCAGGCCGCTTCCAGTCCTGTGTAGACGGTCAGTGCGTCGTAGAACGCGGTGTGCGCGTCCTCGGTGCGGCCCTCCGCCGCGAGCAGCACGGCCCTGTCCTCCGACACGGCGGCCTGCTCGACCTTGCGGCCGACGGTGCCGAAGTGCTTGGCGACCGCCGCCAGCGCGACCGGGTCGCGGTCGACCAGCGCCCGGCACCACTGCGCCGCGACCGCGGCCCGTGCCGGTGACTGCTCGCGGTCCGCGCCCCGCTGGCACAGGGCGAGCGCGCTCCGCGCGACACCGGTCTCGCCGAGGTCCAGCGCGAGCCGCGTCAGGCGCGGCAGCCACTGGTGGCGCGGGACCAGCGGCGGGTAGTCGTCGCCGAGCAGCGGCAGCAGCGCGCTCAGCGCCTCGTCCTGGCGGTCGAGCTGCTCGGCGGCGAGCGACGTCGCCATCGACAGGAAGTCGTCGCGGACCACGGCGGAGGACCGCTCGTACTCGGCCGCGGACTTGAGGTGCGTCTCCAGCGCCGTCGAGTCGTCGCGGTGCGCCGCGATCAGCGCGCGCACGCCGTGCAGCAGCCGGATCGAGCCGTGCTGCCGCACCGCGTGGAAGGTGATCTCCGGGCGGTCGCGCACCACCGCGTCCAGCTCCGCCAGCGCCTCGTCCCACCGGCCGAGCCAGTAGTGGTGCACGGCGGCGGGCAGGTGCGGTCCGCTGGACAGGCCGCGCTGGACGACGGTGTTGCGGGCACCGTCCAGCGTCCGGCCCGCCTCGTCCATCTCGTCGAGGTTGTGCAGGGTGTGGACCCTGTCCTCGGCCAGGCACAGCTCCAGGTCCACGTGCGCCGCGTCGCCCGCCAGCGCCGCGAGCGCCTCCTGCACGTGGGCCAGCGCGTCGCGGTGCCTGCCCTGCGCCGACGCCTCCTCCCACAGCCGCTCCGCGGCGAACGCGCGGGAGAACGGGTCCTCGCGGACCACTGTGGACGGTGCGACCGCGGCCAGCAGAGCACGGTGCCTCGCCCGCCAGCGGTCGGGCACGGACGGGTCGGCCGACACCTGCCGCAGCGCCGCCGCCGCGCGCTCGCCCTCGCCCGAGCCGTGGTCGAGGTAGGCGAGCACGAGCCGCATCTCGGCGGCCCGGTTCGGGTCGTCGGTCGTGGCCAGCACGGACCGGGCGTCCGTCGCGGGGCACTCGCCCAGCCAGAACCGCAGCCGCACCAACCGGGTGGTCAGCGCCTCGCGCGCCCGGTCCCGCAGGCTCGGGTCCGTCACGGCGCCCGCCAGCAGCTCGGCCGCGAGGGCGGGCGACCGGCCCGCGACGGCGTTCGTGTGCGAGAGCAGCCACTGCGCGACCCACGCGTCCGCCGGGACGGGCCCGCCGAGCAGCTGCTCCGCCACCCGTTCCACGTGCGCGCCCGCGGTGTCCAGGGTCTCGGCGGACTGCCGGTGCAGCGCGACCCGCACGGTCTTGGGGATCGCCTCGTACAGCGCGCGCCGCACGAGCGTGTGCCGGAACGCGAACCGCTGGCCGGACTCGCCGATCACGCCCGCCGCGGACGCCTCCTCGACGGCGGGCAGCAGCTCGGAGGCCTGCTTGCCCATGACCGTGGCGAGGTCGCTGAGGTCGAACTCGACGCCGAGCAGCGCGGCCCACCGCAGCGCGTCCCTGGTCGTGTCGTCGAGGTGGTCGAGCCGCCTGGTCACCACCGTGTTCACCGTCGGCTGCGCCGGGTACCGGGCGCGGTCGTGCGCGATGTCCGCGACGCCGTCGAACACGGCCACGGCGTCGTCGCGCACCAGGGCGTCGACGATCTCCTCCAGGTAGCGGGGGTTGCCGCCCGCGCAGTCGGTCGTGGCGAGCAGTTCGGCACCGGGCTCGGTGCCGAGCAGCCTGCGGACCAGCTCGGCCGAGGCGGCGTCGTCCAGCGGGTCGAGGCGCAGCAGCTCGCCGCCGCCCATCGACACCATCGTCCGCAGCGGGTCCAGCTCGGCCCGCCGCGGGTGCGGCCTGCACGAGCCGACGAGCAGCAGCGGCAGGTGCCGGGTCGCCTTCGCGAGCCGGTGCCACACCAGCAGGCTGGCGTCGTCGCCCCACTGGAGGTCTTCGAGCACCAGCACGACCGGACCGTCCGCGCACAGCTCGTCGACGAACCCGACGACGCGGTCCACCAGGCCGATCAGCCGGTCGACCGCCACCAGCACGGTGTCCTCGGACTCCCACGGGTACGCGGGCTCGACCGCGCGGCCCGGCAGCCCCGTCGCGAACTCGGCCCGGCGCGGGTCCGGCGACAGCGAGTCGATGTCCAGGCAGGCCAGGACCATGCTCAGCGGGAAGCGCCTGCCGACCTCGTCTCCCGCGTGCCACAGCACCTCGCAGCCCCGGTCGACCGCGTCGGCCAGACCGGTCGCCAGCAGGGCGGACTTGCCGACGCCCGGCTCGCCCTCGACCCACACGGCCGTGCCCCTGCCCGCCTGCACGTCGTGCAGCGCGGTGCGCAGCGCGGACAGCTCGGCCTCGCGGCCGACGAACACCGCCGGGTACGGCGGGATCGGCGACCGGGGCCCGACGGCGGGCGCGCCGCCCGCGCGCTCGTGGGCCGCGGTGATCTCGTCGTGGACCTTGCGCAGCTTCGCGCCCGGCTCGATGCCGAGCTGCTCGACCAGGACCTCCCTGGTCTCCCGGAACACCTCCAGCGCTTCGAGCCCGCGCCCGGAGCGGTGCAGCGCCAGCATCAGCAGCGCCCTCGGCGTCTCGCGCAGCGGGTAGGCGGTGCTCAGGTCGAACAGCTCGTCGACGGCGGCCGTGAGGTCGCCCGACTCCAGCATGATCTCGGCCCTGCGCTCCAGGACGTCGAGGTGCAGCTCGGCGAGCCTGCCCCGGTGCAGCGCGGCGAACGGGCCGTCGATGCCGGTGAGCGCGTCGCCGCGCCACAGCACGAGCGCCGCGTCCAGCGCCGCCCTGGCGCCCGCCGCGTCCCTGCGGTCCCAGCACTGCTGCGCCACCTCGCGCAGCCGGTCGAACTCGCGCACGTCCAGCAGGCCCGGTTCCAGCCGCAGGCTGTACCCGGAGCCCGCCGACACCAGCATCTGCCCGCCCGTCCACTTGGAACGGACGGGTTCGAGCGCGCGCCGCAGCCGGGAGACGTAGGTGTAGAGGCTGCTGTCGACGGCGCCGGGAGGGGACTCGCCCCAGATGGCGTCGACCAGCTCCTCGCGGGTCACGACCTGGTTCGCGCGCATCGCCAGCACGGTGAACAGCGCCCGCTGCCGCGCGGAGCCCAGCGCCAGCTCGGTGTCCCCGCGCCACGCGCGCACCGCGCCCAGCAACTGGACCCGCAGCGGTTCGGCTGACTCCGTCGACATCTCCGCCGCTCCTGGTTCGCAACGCGTCCGCTGACCCACGCGGGCACCGCTGGTGCCAGAAGTCCACTTTACCGGTCGTGAGGCCGAAAACCCTTGCGTTGAAAAGGCAACATCGTTGATGAATGACGGGTCAAGGGCCTCGGGAAGGGCTTACCCGCCAGTACCTTGACGAGTTCCGACGAAATGAGACGGAGTTTGCAAGGTCGTGGAGGCGGCGTCGAGAACGGTGAGGGCGGAAGTGCTTCCGGGCAGGCATCGCAGGTCAAAAGGCCACGATGTATCAAAACCGCGTGACAGTTCGAGGCTCGTGGGGCACGCTCTCATAGTAAGTTCACGCGTCGTCAAGACTGCGGCGTCCGTCGCGCGCGCGTCGTCAAGAGTTCATAGAGGTCGCTTGGCCACACTTCGATTCAGAGATCGAAGTGTGGAGGCACTCATGGCACGGGTACGGGTCGTCGTACACAGCACGGACCCCATGACCTACGTGGGGCTGACGAGCTACCTCAAGTCACGCCCCGAAATGGTCGTCGTCGAGAAGCACGAAGCAGGTCACGCGGACGTCGCCGTGTTCTCGACCGAGCGGCTCACGTCGGAGGCCATGAACCGGCTCCGGGCGCTCTCGGCGGAACGCACGGTGCCCACCGTCCTGATGGCGAGCGAACTCACCGAGGCGCCGCTGCTCGCGGTGGTGGAGTGCGGTGTGGTCGCGATCCTGCCCAGGAGCGCGGTGACCGGTGACCAGCTGGTGGACAGCATCATGGCCGCCGCCGCGGGCAACGGCGTGATGCCGCGCGACATCCTCGGCAAGCTGCTCAAGAGGGTGGAGATGCTCCAGCGGGAGGTGCTCGCGCCCAACGGGCTCAACGTCGCGGGCCTGGAGCCGCGCGAGGTCGACGTCCTGCGGCTGATCGCCGAGGGGTGGGGCACCGACGAAATCGCGAAAGAACTTCAGTATTCGGAGAGGACCGTCAAGAACGTCATCTACAACGTCACGAACCGCTTGAAGCTGCGCAACCGCGCGCACGCCGTCGCATACGCGTTGCGCGCGGGCGTCATCTGACACGCGAATGTTCGTATAGTTCACGTAAGTTCGTTTCGTTCACCGAGTGACCTTTAGTTCGTTCACCGTTTGACCTAATTGCCGCCGAGGAACCGCGCGCCGCCACGTGAGCGCACCGGTCCGGCGGACACCGTTTTTTCGGGAACGGCGATCGACCGCACGATCGCCGGCAGGAGAGGAACGCGCACCGGTACGGGTGCGCGTTGGACGGACCGGGGCGACCGCACGCCCCGGTCATTCGTCTGTCAGGGTCCTTGTGCACGTGCATCTGCTCAGCACCACGCCGTACGGGATGACCGCGCCGCGAAGTGGGACGCGACCGTCAGCGACCGGTGGCCGAGCGACCCAGCTCGTGGTGGCGTTCGGCGATCTGCGACCTCGACCGCACGCCGAGCTTCCCGAGTATCCGGGTGACGTGGGCCTGGACCATGCGGCGCGGCAGGGACAGCCGGACCGCGATGTCCGGGTTGGACTGACCGCTCGCGACCAGCTCGGCGATCCGGCGCTCGACCGGGGTGAGCGTGTCCCAGCCTCCGGTCGCGCGAGCGGACGCGGCGACCTCGTGGCGGATCCCGAACTCGTCCATCCTGGCCTGGGCCCTCGCCAGGTCCCACCTGGCGTCCAGCTCGGTGAAGATCTCCGCCGCCTCGGCGTAGGCCGCACGGGCGTCCGCCCGCTTCCCGGCCTTCGCCAGCAGCAGGGACGCCTCGTCCAGCGCCGCCGCCAGCTCCACCCGGCGACCCACCTGGCGGTAGTGGCTCACGGCCACGAGCGCCGGCTCGGGGTCACCGGTCACCAGCGCCTTGCACCGGTGCAGCGCGGTGTACGCCCGCGTCGGCACGGACTCGCGGGCCGCCTCCATCTCGGCGACCTCCATGACCTCGGCCACCCGCTCGTGGTCGCCGACGTCCAGCGCGAGCCGCAGGATGTCCGGCAGCCACTGGTGCCGCAGCATCATGTCGGCGTACGCCGGGTTCAGGATCCGCTTCACGGCGTCCAGGCCTCGCCGCACGTCGCCGCCCTGCACGGCGGCGAGGGAGCGGGCCAGCAGGAGGAAGTCGCACGCCTCGCGCTCGGCCGCCGTGACGACCAGCAGCTGGTCGGCCGCGTCCAGGTGCGCGGCGGACGTGGCGCTGTCGTGGCGGTGCAGCGCGATCAGCGCGGACACGCCGTGCAGCAGCAGGCCGTTCGGGCCGGGGTCGACCAGGCCGCTGTAGCTGATGGCGGGGCCGTCCTCGGAGACCGTGTCCAGTGCGAGCAGGGCCTCGTCCCAGCGGCCGGTCCAGTAGTGGTGCACCGCCGCCGAGATCTGGGGCCCGACCGGCAGGCCGTGCTTCACGGTCAGCTCGTCCACGGTGGCCAGCGCGACGTCGACCTCGTCGAGCTGGTCGAGGTTCTGGAGCGTGAACATCTTGTTGTCGAGCAGGTTGAAGTACATCCCGGCCAGCTCGGGCGAGTCCACGACCGCGGCGATGGCGTCGTCCACGTACCGCAGGGCGGCCCGGTGGTTGCGCCGCACCGACTCGACCAGCCACAGCGTCTGGAGCGCGTGCGCGATCAGGTAGGCGTCGCCGTTCGCGACGGCCTCGGCGTGCGCCGCCTTGCCGCTCACCTCCGCCTCGTCGATGTAGGTCACGTCGCGGCGCAGGTGCGCCAGCAGCGACTTGTGCCGGAGCTGCCAGATCTTCGGCACCGACGGGTCGACCTCGACCTCGGTCAGCGTGCGGAGCGCCAGTTCCCGCTTGTCCTGCCGCAGCAGCGTGGCCGCGAGCAGCTGGCGCAGCTCGGCCGAGCGCGCCGGGTCGGTGGAGATCGCCAGCGCCTGCCGCGCCTCGGCGTCGGGGTTGCGGGCCAGGCGGAACAGGACGCGCACCAGCGCCGTGAGCAGCAGCTCCCGGTTCGGGTCCCCCGGCCCGACCAGGTCGAGCGACTGCTCCAGCAGGTCGGCGGCGATCAGCGGCGCCCGGTTCGACAGCTCCGCCGCGCTCCCGATGAGCCAGTCGCCGACCCACGGGTCGAGGTCCGACGCGGCGGCCACGAGCTGCTCCGCGACGCGGCTCGGCGGCGCGTCCGCCTCGGCCAGCGCCTTCGCGGCCTGCTTGTGCAGCACCCCGCGCATCGGGGCGGTGATGCTGACGTACACGGCTTCGCGCAGCAGCGGGTGCCGGAACACCAGCCGCGGCTCGCCGTGGCCGAGCACGTTCGCGGCCATCGCGTCCTTGACCGCGCGGGCCACCTCGGGCACCAGGCGGCCGGACAGGCTCGCGATCTGCGCGATCGTGGCCTCGGCACCGAGGACGGCGGCCCACCGCAGCACCTCGCGGGTGCGTTCGGGCAGGGACTGGGACGTCCGCTGCACGGCGGCGAACAGGGTGCGCGGCGCGTCGTCGGCCTGCGCCTCGTCCACGTGCGCCACGCCGTCGATCAGGTCGACGGCCTGCTCGCGGACCAGCGCGCCCACCATCTCCCGCAGGTACAGCGGGTTGCCCGCGGCCCGCGCGGTCAGCCTGCGCAGCAGGTGGCCGGGGCGACCGCCGACCAGGTCCGCGGTCATCGAGTCCACGTCGGCGTAGGTCAGCGGTTCGAGGACCAGCACGTCGCCGTCGTTGGCGCGGACGCGGGAGCGGAGCTGGTCCAGCTCCGTGCGGCCGTGACGCGACCGCGAGCAGGTGACCAGCAGCAGCGGCAGCTGGCGGGTGGCGGCGGCCAGGCGCCGCCACAGCGACACCGAGGACTCGTCCGCCCACTGGAGGTCGTCGAGCACCAGCACGGTCGGCGCCCGGTGGCACATCCGGTCGACCAGGGCGAGCAGCCGGTCCACCGCGCTCTGGATCGGGTCGTCGTCATCGGTGCCTCGGCTGCTCGGCTCGCCCGTGCGGAGCCTGCGGGCCAGGTCGGCGCGGTCGGGGTCCGAAGAGGACTGGTCGACGCCGAGGCATTCGAGCAGCACCTGGAGGGGGAACCGGCCCGCCAGCTCGTCGGCGACCGCCCAGCCGACGTGGCAGCCGAGGTGCTCGGCGTCCGCGAGGCCGACGGCCAGCAGTTCGGTCTTGCCGATGCCCGGCTCGCCCTCGATCCACACCGTGCCGCCGACGCCCGCCGCGACGTCGACCAGCCGGGCGCGCAGGCGGTCGGTCTCGGCCTCGCGGCCGACGAAGACCTGGCTGTTGGCCTGCCGCAGCACGCTCGGAGCCTGCGGCTCCTCCTCCGGCTCGTCCTCGACGGAGTCGGCGGGGCTCGCGGCCTCCTCGCCGCTGAGCACCACGGCGTGCGCGTGCCGCAGCGCGGGACCGGGCTTCGTGCCGAGTTCGCGCATCAGGGTCTCGCGCGCGTCGCGGAACACCGCCAGCGCCTCGGCCTGCCGTCCGCCCCGGCTCAGCGCGATCATCAGCAGCGCCCGCAGCGACTCGCGCAGCGGGTAGTCCTGCACCAGCGCGCCCAGTTCGGCGGCCAGCTCGACGTGCGCGCCCAGCACCAGTCGGGACGTGGCCAGCGCTTCCACCGCGGCGACCCGGCGTTCGGCCCAGCGGGTGCGCATGTGGTCGGCGAACGGGCCCGGCACACCGGAGAAGGGCTCGCCGCGGAACAGGCCCAGCGCCTGCTCCAGCGTGCCCGCCGCGCCGCGGTGGTCACCGGAGCCCGCCAGGGTCTGCGAGCGGGTGAACAGCTTGTCGAACGCCACCGTGTCGACCCGGTGCGGGTCGAGCCGCAGCGCGTAGCCGTGCTTGGTGGAGAACAGCGTCTCCTTGCTGTCGGCCACCCCGGCCTCGGCGAGGGCGCGACGCAGCGCGGAGACGTAGGTGTAGACGCTGCCGGGGGCGCTGACCGGTGCGGACTCGCCCCACACCTGGTCGATCAGCTCCTCGCGGGAGACCGCCTGGCCCGCGCGCGAGGCGAGCACGGCGAACACGGCTCGCTGCCTGCTGGGGCCCAGTGGGATCTCGACACCGCCGAGCACCGCGCGGACCGGGCCCAGCAGCTCGACGTGCACCTGCTTGCCGCTCGTTTCCTGCACCTTCACTGTTTTCCTCAAGGCGTCGGTGTGCTCATCTGCTGGACGGTCACCCCCGGACGCCTCTGGTGCCGAATGGGGCACGGGGGCGCAGCGGGGTCAAAGTATCAGGCCTGATCCAGTCGGGCGATCCTCTCCCGGACCTCGTCCGCCGAGAACAGGGACGGTCCGACCCCTGCCATGCGGCCGTTCTCGATGAGGTCCGCCGCCTCGGACCACACCGCGCGGGCCTCGGTGCCCGCGCCGGAGCCCGCCAGCGCGTCGCCCATCAGCACCAGGCCCTCGACCTCCCCGACCAGGCTGGCCTGCGCGCGGTGCAGTTCCACCGCGCGCCGGAAGCAGGTGATCGCCTCCCCGTGCCCGCCGAGGCTCGCGTGCGCCGCACCGAGTTCCGACCAGCAGTTCGCCTCGCCGTGGAGGTCGCCCGCGAGGCGGAACGTGGACATGGCCCGGTCCAACAGCTCCAGCGCCTCGTCGGAACGGTCGAGGCGCAGCGCGCACACCCCCATGCCCTCCAGCGCGATGGCCACGCCCTGCGGGTGGTCCATGTCCTGGTACAGCGCGTGGGCGCGCCGGTAGTGCGCGAACGCCGTGGGGTGGTCGCCCCCGTCGCCGCGGCCCCGCCTGGCCAGCACGTCGCCGATGTTGCGCTGCACGTAGGCCTGCTCGCCGACCCAGCCCAGCTCGGCGAGCAGCTCCTCGGTGGCGCGCAGGACCTCCAGCGACCGGTCGACGTCGCCGGTGAAGTAGTGCGCGCCTGCCAGGCTGCGCAACGTCCGGGCCTCGCCGACCCGGTCGCCCGTGCCGCGCGCGGCGGCCAGCGCCGCGGTCATCGTCGCGGCCCACGACAGGTGCATGCCCCTGCGCTGGAAGAACTCCTGCATGTCCAGCGCCACCTGCCACGCGTGGTCGCCGAACCCGTCGGCCGGGGCGTGCTCGACGAAGTCGTGCAGCACGTCGTGCTCCGCGAAGAACCACGCCATCGCGCGGTCGGCGTTCGGCGCCGTCTCCGGTGTCACGCCGGGCGCGGGCTCCCCGATCGGCACGGCCGCCTGGTGGGGCTTGAGCAGCAGGCGGACGGCGTGGGCGGAGTGCAGGTAGTGGTCGGCCGTCCGCCGCCGCGCCGCCGCGCGGTCCTCCTCGGTGTCCAGCTCCTCGCCCAGCTCCAACCCGTAGGCGCGCACCAGGTCGTGGAACTGGAACCGGCCGGGCAGGTGCTCGGTCACCAGCCGGGTGCGGTTCAGCTCGGCGAGCGCTGCCCGCGTCGTCCTCGGGTCCTCGCCGAGGACGCTGGCGCTCGCGGCGAGCGAGATGTCCGGCCCCCTGGTGTGCGCGAGCAGCCGGAACAACCGGGCGGCGCGGGGGCTCAGCGTGCGGTAGGACCAGGAGAACACCGCCCGCAGGTCGCTCGTGTCGTCGTAGGCGAACGCGTCCAGGCCGCCCTGCGCGTCGCGCAGCTCCCTGGCGATGGCGCTCAGCGGCACGTCCGGGTACGTCGCCGCGCGGGCGGCCACGATGGCCAGCGCGAGCGGCAGCCGTCCGCACATCCCCACGATCCGGTCGACCGCGTCGGGTTCGCGCGCGCTGCGGGCCTCGCCCAGCCGCAGCGCCACCATCGCGCGGGCCTCGCGGACCGGCATGGGGTCCAGCGTGAACGTCTGGCCGCCCTCGGTGGCGACGAGCCCGGTGAGCCTGTCGCGGCTGGTCACGATCGCCAGGCAGTCGGGAGAACCGGGGATCAGCGGCAGCACGTGCTCGACGTCGCGGGCGTTGTCCAGCACCACCAGCATCCTCTTGCCCTTGAGGAGGCTCCGGTACAGGCCGGTCTGCGCGTCGAGGTCCGCCGGGATCCGGCTGCTCGGCGTGCCCAGCGCGTAGAGGAAACCGCGCAGCGCCTCCGCCGTCTCCATCACCGAGCCGCTCGGGTCGTAGCCGCGCAGGTTGACGAACAGCTGGCCGTCCGGGAAGTCGGCGACCACGTCGTAGGCGAGCCGGACCGCGACCGTCGTCTTGCCCGCTCCCGGCATGCCGTCGATGAGGGCCAGCGACATCGGCCGGTCCGGGTCGCGCAGCGACGCCACCATCCCGGCCAGCTCGGCGTCGCGCCCGCTGAACGTCGCCAGGTCCTTCGGCAGCTGGGCGGGGCGGACCGCGACGGGCTCGGGGGAGTCGCCGCCGAGCGCCTTCTGGTGGGCCGCCCGCAGCCGGGCACCGGGGTCGATGCCCAGCTGGTCGGCCAGTCGCTCCACCAGCGACCGGTACACCCCGACCGCCTCGGCCCGCGCCCCCGACGCGGCCAGAGCGAGGATCAGCCTGGCGTGCAGCTCCTCGTTCAGCGGGTCGAGCGGGGACACCTTGCGCAGCAGGGGGAGCACGTCCCGCGCGGCGCCGCAGCGCAGCGCCGTGTCGGCCGCCTCGACCGCCGCCGACACGCGTTCGCGGTCCAGCGCGGCGAAGTCCTGGTCCTCCAGCGGTCCCCGCCGCAACCCGTGCGCGCACGGGCCGTGCCACAGCTCGACCGCGTCGGTGAACAGCCGCAGCGCCTCGACGTCCGAGCCCCGCGCGGCGGCGGCACGGGCACCCGCCACGAGCTGCCGGAACCGCGGCACGTCGGACGACGCCGCGTCGACCCGCAGCCGGTAGCCACCGCCGTCGCGCAGCAGCCACCCGCCCGCCGCGCGCAGCGGCAGGTCCGGTTCCAGCACCCTGCGCATCTGGCCGACGTGCCGGTGCACGACGTTCGCCGCGCTCGCGGGGGCGTCGTCGCCCCACAGCGCCGCGATCAGCTCACCGAGGCCGACGGGCTGGTCCGGGTGCACCAGCAGCACCGCGAGGAGCAGGCGCTGCTGCCGCGGCCCGAGGTCCAGTTCGTCGTCCCCGTGCCACGCCCGCAGCGGACCGAGCACGGAGAACCGGATCCGCGAGGAGCCGCCGTGCGCGGTCGACATCCCGGCAACCCCCCCTCGCGTTCCGCGCGCCGCTACCCCGGTGAACGACGACGTGCCCGTCACGGGCGACGTTCCGATGAGGACCACTGACGCGATCCTAGTGCGACCCGAGGAGTGGGGGTCTCGACTCGGGGATGCTCATTTCGTTGTTTGCGCAACGAGCGGGGAGCGGCGGAACAATCATGGCGGTGGCTTTCGGTGTGATCTCCGAGGTCCCGTGAACCGTTCTGCGGCGGGCACTTCCGGCACGCGGGCGGGGTGTGCGGTCGGTGCGGCCCCCGCGGTGGCGGCAAGCGCTTCCCGCGTGACGGCGGAGGAGTCCGGGACGGCCCCCGAGCGCGCGACCGGGGGGCCGGCAGGCGCTCGGGGGCCGTCCCGCCCGCTCGCGCCGGGGGCGCGGAACGGGACGGTGCGCGCGGTGGGGAAGGGGGTGTGCGCACCCGGCACACTACGGGCGGAACCCTCCCTGAACAGGCGTTCTCGTGGCGTTTTGTTGCCAGGGGGAGGTGCGGTCCCGTCGGTGGCTCTATGGTTGCGCGACACGTGCCGCGAGCGCTGTCGCCGGTCTGACGACCCGCGTCACTGGTGCGTCACTACTTGGTCACTCTTTCTCCACACGCTTCTGCCTACGCTGAGGCGGACGCCAGGGCCGCGCCCTTCGAGTTCCGCCGCGGAACCAGGCCCCGTGAACGTGTCGGTCCAGGTTCCGCTCGCGTGGGTATGGAGAGACCATGACTATTTCAGACAATTCGACCCGAGTGGACGGGATCAGCTCCCCGCAGCAGCGGGGAAGCGCGGGGAAATTCTCACCTGAATTGGCCATGCTCAACGAGCAGCAATTCCAGCTCATGCAGATGTTGGCGATCGGTCTGCCTGACCGTTCGATTGCGCGTCGGCTGTGCCTCGCACCGCGCACGCTCGCGCGGCGGATATCCGAGATCTACCGCATCCTCGGCGTCGAGACGCGGTTCCAGGCGGGGGTGGCGGCCCAGCGGCTCGGGCTCATCGGCGAGCCGGTAGGGGTGGACCGACCCGTGCGACCTCGTACGGGAGCCGCTGCTCACGGGTGATGTGCGGAAGGGCAGAGTAGGGGTACCCCTAGGGCAGTGTTGTTGCGGGAACCGGGTGTCCTGTCGTTAGCTGGACATCGTCGTACTGTTCAGCATCCAGCACCTCACATCTCGTTCGCGGTTTCACGGGCACGGGGATGAACGCTGTTCTCCTGTTTGGTCGAATTGAGATGATTCCCGCCCGAGGAGGGTTCCAGTGCCGGCAGGTGACAGCACCTCGGTGGACTTGGTCGGTATGGGTCAGGCGCGGATCCAGTTCGAGAACACCGCCTCGGCCTTCGCCAGGCAGCTCGGCCAGGTCGTGGACGAAGTCACTTTGTTGCATTCCACCTGGATGGGCGGCGAGTCGTTGGAGTTCGGCTCGGCGGTGGACGACTGGGAGAACAGCCTCTCCACCGTCATCGAGGAGTTGCGGGCCGTGGTCGAGGCCATGGGCGGCGGTGCCCCGGCGTCGACCGCGCGGCAGGACGACGCCGCGGGCGGTTGGTCCGACGGCAACGGCTAGGCCCGCCCCTCCTGCTCCTCGACCGCCGAAAGGACAGCCGCGATGACACCCGCGTACACCTTCAGCTTCCAGATCGCGGACAGCGTCCGCGACAACATGGCGGCCTGCACCAGGGCCGTGCTGGACCAGCTCGCCGAGCTCAACACCACGGCCCAGAGCGGCCTTGCCGGTTGGGACGGTGCGGCGCGCGACGCCTACGCGGCCCACAAGGCCAATTGGGACAGCGCCGCCGCCAGGATGCCGGAGGCGCTCGGCCGCGCGGAGGCCGCGCTGAACGAGATCTCCGGCGGGTACCTGAAGGTGGAGCACTACGCACGGGGTGCGTGGCTGTAGCGGGAGGTCGGGGCCGCACGTCCCGTCGACGCGGCCGTTCGCCCGCGGGGTCAGATCCAGTACGTGCGGACCTGGTTGATGCTGTCGACGAGGTCCTGGGGCACCGGCTCGGGAGCCTTGGTGGCCGCCGTGTCGAGCGTGCGCACCACGGACTTCAGCCACCGGGTGGTGAACCGGGTCCGGCTGGCCAGCACGGGATCACCGTCCCGCGCGGCGGCGGACATCGCGACCCGCAGGTCGGTCAGCGACCGGGACCAGGCCTGCGCGCAGTCGACCGAGTGCAGCTGGACCAGCCCGCCCCGCTCGGGCAGCGACCCGAGGACCCTGGTGATCGCCTTGTGCAGGGGCCGGAACACCTCGGGCTCGCGCCACGGGCCGACCTCGCCGACGCGGCGGCGCATGATGGCCCGCAGCCGCTTGTCGTCGCTCTCCACGAGGGGGTAGGGCACGCCGAGCTGCTTGCCGGGCGGGCAGTCGCGGGTGTACTCCGCGAACCGCGCGTCGAGCACCTCCCGCAGCCCCACCAGGTAGCCGCGCAGGCGGTCGACCTCCATCTGGTCGAACAGGCCAAGCACGAGGTGGTCGCCGACTCGGTCCCAGCAGATCACGGCCTGCACCTTCCTCGTTGACGGGTCGCGTCCGAGTAGACCACCGTCCTCCGGTGAAAGTCCGGGAATCGCCGATCTGTGGTCGCCGGTACTCCGACGGCTGCACTTTCGCACGTCGGCCGGTGCGTTCCGGTCGGTCATTGCGTTGGCAACGACCGCTCCCACCCCTTGGAACGGACGTTCCGACTCCGCTACCCTCGGTCGCGCTGGTGGTTCGCCGAGCCCTCCGGGGCGGAGCGAGGCAAGAGGGAACCCGGTGGGAATCCGGGACTGCCCCGCAGCGGTGAGCGGGAACGACCGCCGTCACGAGAGCACTGGGCCCGCGGGGCCCGGGAAGCGACGGCCACTAGGTCCACCGGTCCTCCGGTGGGTGCCCGCGAGTCCGAAGACCTGCCACCGGTACGCGCACCACCGGTGCGCGTGGAGTCCGGGACCTCGTGGGAGGGTCCGCGCGGACCTGGACGGCGTGCGCGCCGTCCCTCCTCGTGTGCCGCCACGCCGCCTCGGGCTCGTCGGCACGCTCGCGAGGAGAGAGCTGTGAACACCCCCGAGATCGGCAGCACCGTGCTGGGCTACCCCCGGATCGGCCCCCGGCGGGAGCTCAAGCGCGCCGTGGAGGCCTACTGGGCGGGCCGCACCGACGCCGACGCGCTGGCCGCCGTCGCCCGCGACCTGCGCGCCGACACCGTCCGGGAACTGGTCGAGGCGGGCCTGGATTCCGTGCCGGGCAACACCTTCTCGTTCTACGACCACGTGCTGGACACGGCCGTGCTGTTCGACGCGGTGCCCGCGCGGTTCCGCGACCTCGGACTGTCCGCTGTGGACACCTGCTTCGCCGCGGCGCGCGGCCGGGACGGTGTCGCGCCGCTGGAGCTGACCAAGTGGTTCGACACCAACTACCACTGCCTCGTGCCGGAGCTGGAGCCGTCGACCCGGTTCGCGCTGACCGGGGACAAGCCCGTCGCCGAGTTCCGCGAGGCGCTCGACCTCGGCGTGACGACCCGGCCGGTGCTGCTCGGCCCGGTCACGTTCCTGCTGCTGGCCAAGGCTTCCGCCACCGCGCCGCCGGACTTCGCGCCGCTCGACCTGCTCGACGAGCTCGTGGACCGCTACGTCGAACTGCTGTCGGCGCTGGCCGACGCGGGCGCGCCGTGGGTTCAGCTCGACGAGCCCGCGTTCGCGGCCGACCGCACCGAGGCCGAGCTGGCGGCGCTGCGCCGCGCGTACACCCGGCTCGGCGGGGCCACCGCGCGCCCGGCGATCCTGGTCGCAGGCTACTTCGGCGACCTCGGCGACGCCCTGCCCGTGCTGGCCGACGCGCCCGTCGAGGCGGTCGCCGTCGACCTCGTCACCGCGCCCGCCGCGCTGAACCGGATCCCGACCCTGCTGGGGCTGCGGGACAAGACGCTGGTCGCCGGGCTCGTGGACGGCCGCAACGTGTGGCGCACCGACCTCCGCGGCGCACTCGCGACGGCCGCGACGCTGCTCGGCTCGGTGGGCTCGCTCGCCGTGTCGACGTCGTGCTCGCTGCTGCACGTGCCGTACGACCTGGACGCGGAGACCGACCTCGACCCCGCGGTCGTGTCCAGGCTGGCGTTCGCGCGGCAGAAGGTCGCCGAGGTCGTCCTGATCGGCAGGGGCCCTGCGGTGCGAGGGCACCGAGATCGGCTCCTCGGCCGGAGGCTCGCCCTCCGTGACGACGAGGTGCGGGCCCGCGTCGCCGCGCTGGGCCCCGAGCACCGCACCCGCGCCCCGCACGCCGAGCGCGCCGCCGTGCAGCGGGCCCGCATCGCGCTGCCCCCGTTGGCGACCACGACCATCGGCTCGTTCCCGCAGACCGACGACGTCCGCAGGGCCAGGGCCGAACTCCGCGCAGGCACGCTCGACGAGGCCGGGTACGCGGAGCGGATCCGGGCCGAGGTCGAGCGGGTGGTCCGGCTCCAGGAGGAGATCGGGCTGGACGTGCTGGTGCACGGCGAACCCGAGCGCAACGACATGGTGCAGTACTTCGCCGAGCACCTGGAGGGCTTCGCGTCGACGGCCTCCGGCTGGGTGCAGTCCTACGGGTCGCGCTGCGTCCGCCCGCCGATCATCCACGGCGACGTGTCCCGCCCCGGACCGATCACCGTCGGCTGGAGCGCCTACGCCCAGTCGCTGACCGGCAAGCCGGTGAAGGGCATGCTGACCGGGCCGGTCACCATCCTCGCCTGGAGCTTCGTCCGCGACGACCAGCCGCTGCGCGACACCGCCGAGCAGGTGGCGCTGGCGCTGCGCGACGAGATCCGCGACCTGGAGGCCGCGGGCATCGGTGTCGTGCAGGTGGACGAGCCCGCGCTGCGGGAACTCCTGCCGCTGCGCGCGGAACAGCGGGAGGCCTACCTGGACTGGGCCGTGGGCTCGTTCCGGCTGGCCACCGCGGGAGCGGCGGCGTCCACCCAGGTGCACACCCACCTGTGCTACTCGGAGTTCGGCGACGTCATCGGCGCCATCGACGGGCTGGACGCCGACGTGACCACGATCGAGGCCGCCCGGTCCCGCACGGAGGTGCTGGACGACCTGAGGGCCGTCGGCTTCAGCCGCGCCGTCGGGCCCGGCGTGTACGACATCCACTCGCCGAACGTGCCGACCGAGGACGAGGTCGTCGACCTGCTGCGCGCCGCGCTGGACGCCGTGCCCGGCGAACGCCTGTGGGTCAACCCGGACTGCGGGCTGAAGACCCGCGGCTACGCCGAGGTCGAGCCCGCGCTCCGCACCCTGGTCGCGGCGGCCCACCGCGTGCGGGGCTGACGTGCCGTGGGGGACGGCCGCCCCGCCGTCCCCCACCGGGGCACCCAGTAGGTTCGGGGGCGTGGACGCGCTGTGGGGTGGGGCAGAGCTGGACCTGGACGCCTACCTGGCCCGGATCGGCTACGACGGCGACCGGACGCCGACGGTCGGGACGCTGCGGGGTGTCCAGCGCGCCCACGTCACCTCGATCGCGTGGGAGAACCTGGACATGGTCCTGGCCCGCCCGGTCGACCTGGCGCTGCCCGCGCTCCAGGCGAAGCTGGTCCGCGGCACCCGCGGCGGCACCTGCTCGGAGCACACCACCCTCTTCGCCGCGGCGCTGGACGCCCTGGGCTTCCCGCTGTCCGGGATGCAGGCCCGCGTCCGCCTCGGGGCGACGGAGGTCCGCCCGTCCACCCACAACGTCCTGCGCGTCACCGCCGACGACCGCGTCTGGCTGTGCGACGTCGGTTTCGGCAGCAGCCCGCTGGAGCCGGTGGAGCTGGCCGACGGCGCCGAGTCGGCCCAGGGCGGGTGGCGCTACCGCCTCACCCGCGAGGCCCCGGAGTGGGTGCTGCACACGCGGCGCGGCGACCGCTGGCTGGCCGTCCACGCCTTCACCGAGTCGCCGCGCTACCCGATCGACTTCCTGGCCACCAACCACTTCATGGCCACGCACCCCCGCTCCCACTTCCACGGCCGCGTCATGGCGCAGCGCATGGGCGCGGACCGGCTCAGGGTCCTGGAGGGCACCCGCCTCACCACCCACCACCCGACCGCGGACCGCGAGGACCTCGAACTCGCACCGACCGGGGTCGTCACCGCGCTGGCCGACGTGTTCGGCGTGGTGCTGGCCGACGACGACGCGAAGACCGTGATCACCAGGCTCGGGGGCTGATCGGCGGCCCGCTCACGCCGGGTAGGTGTGGACCTCGGTCGCCTTCAGCGCCGCCCACAACCGGGTTCCCGGCACGAGGCGCAGCTCCGCCACCACGGCGGTGGTCACGTCGACCAGCACCGCCGGGCTCCCCGACAGCCGCACCCGGACCGTGTGCGCGTGCTGCTCCACGCCGACCACGGTCACCTCCCACGTGTTGCGCGGGCTCCCGGACGGCCGGTCGGGGTGCAGGCTCACGGCCGACGGCGGGAACGCCACGTGCACCGAGCCGGACGCGGGCGAGGCGACCGTGAGGGTGCCGCCGTCGTCCAGGTCCACCGCGGTGCCGGACGCCCGGCCCCGGTAGAGGTTCAGCCCGACCAACTGGGCCACGTACTCGGTGCGCGGCTGCCGGGCGACCTCGGTGGGCGGCCCCGACTGCACGACCCGCCCGTGCTCCACGATCACCAGCCGGTCGGCCAGCACCATCGCGTCCAGCGGGTCGTGCGTGACCAGCAGCGTCCGGCCGGGGTAGTCGGTCAGGTGGTGGCCCAGCTCGGTGCGCACCAGCAGCCGGTTCCCCGCGTCCAGCGCCGCCAGGGGCTCGTCCAGCAGCAGCAGCGACGGCGAGGTGGCCAACGCCCGCGCCAGCGCCACCCGCTGCGCCTGCCCGCCGGACAGGGCACCGGGCTTGGTGCCCGCGTGCTCGGCCAGCCCGACCCTGTCCAGCCACTCGGCCGCCGTCCGCCGCGCGGTCCGCCGGTCGGTGCCCCGCGCCCTCGGGCCGAACGCGACGTTCTCCAGCGCGGACAGGTGCGCGAACAGCAGGTAGTCCTGGAACACCACGCCGACCGGCCGGAGTTCGGGGCGCAGGAAGACCGACGGCGGCTCGTCCCACACGACGTCGTCGAGCCTGATCCGCCCGCCGTCCAGCGGCAGCAGCCCCGCCAGCGCCCGCAGGGCCGTCGTCTTGCCCGCCCCGTTCGGCCCGAGCAGCGCGACGACCTCACCGGGCGCGACCGTGAGCGCCAGGTCGAGGCGGAACGCCGACCGCTCGACCCGGACGTCGGCCTCCAGCGTCACGTCGCGCTCCTGGTCCACCGGTCGCGCAGGCTGGCCAGCACGACGACCGACACGAGCAGCAGCACGACGCTCAGCACGATCGCCGCGTCCGGATCGCTCTCCAGCGCGAGGTACACGGCGAGCGGCATGGTGGTCGTCCTGCCGGGGAAGTTGCCCGCGAACGTGATCGTGGCGCCGAACTCGCCCAGCGCCCGAGCCCAGCACAGCACGGTGCCCGCCACGATCCCCGGCATGATCGTCGGTAGCGTGACCCGCCGGAACACCAGCCAGCGCGACGCGCCCAGCGTGGCGGCGGCCTCCTCGAACCGGGGGTCGGCCGCCCGCAGCGCTCCCTCGACGGAGATGACGAGGAACGGCATCGCCACGAACGCCTCCGCGATCACGACCCCGGTCGTGGTGAACGGCAACGAGATCCCGAACCAGGAGTCCAGGTAGGACCCGACCAGCCCGCGCCGCCCGAGCACCAGCAGCAGCGCCACCCCGCCCACGACCGGCGGCAGCACCAGCGGCACGGTCACCAGCGCCCGGACCACCCCGCGCCCCGGCACGTCGCCGCGCGCCAGCAGCCACGCCAGCGGCACGCCGAGGAGCAGGCAGATCACCGTCGCCAGCGACGCGCAGACCAGCGACAGGCCGAGGGCCTCACCGACGGCGGGGCTGGAGAGCTGGTCGAGCAGCGTCGACCACGGAGCCCGCACCAGCAGCCCCGCCAGCGGGACCACGAGGAACGCCAGCCCGACCACGGCGGGCACGACGAGGACGGCGGGGAGCCGCCCCCGCGTGCCCTGGCGGCGGCTCACGGAGCGGCGAAGCCGGCGGCGGACAGCACCTCGCGGCCCGCCGCCGACAGCACGAAGTCCACGAAGGCCTTGGCCGCGGCGGCGTTCGGCGCCTTCGCCAGCGGCGCGATCGGGTAGTCGTTCACGGCCTCGTCGGCTTCGGCGAACTCGATGCCCTCGACCTCGGAGCCCGCGGCCCCCACGTCCGTCCGGTACACCAGGCCCGCGTCCACCTCGCCGAGCTTCACCTTGGTCAGCACGGCCTTCACGTCCTGTTCGAGGGTGTCCGGCGCGGGCGTGACCCCGGCCGCCTCGAACACCTTCCCGCTCGCCGCCCCGCACGGCACCTGCTCCGCGCACAGCGCGATCTTCAGGTCCGCCGTGCCGAAGTCGGCCAGCCCGGAGACCTTCGCCGGGTTGCCCTTCGGCACCACGATCTCCAGCTCGTTCTTCGCGAACGTGGTCGCGTCGCCGGTGATCCCGCCCGCGTCGGCGACCTGCCCCATGCTGGTCGGCGCGGCGGAGGCGAACACGTCGGCGGGCGCGCCGGAGTTGATCTGCTGCGCCAGAGCGGAGCTGCCCGCGAAGTTGAACGTCACCTCCACGCCGGGGTTGGCGGCCTCGAAGTCCTCGCCCAGCCGGGTGAACGACTCGGTCAGCGACGCCGCCGCGAACACCGTGAGCGGTCCGGTGACGGCGGACGAGCCCGATCCGGACGGCGGGCTGGTGGCCGCGGTGTCCCGCGCCGAGCAGCCCGCGAGGGTCAGGGCGGCGGCCAGCACGACGGCACCGGTGCGGCGGAACATTCAGGCCTCCGGGATCTCGACCACGACGTGCGTTGACTTGATCGAGGCGACGGCGACGACCCCGACCTCCAGCCCGAGCTCCTCGGCGGCTTCCCGGCTCATCAGGGACACCACCCGGAACGGCCCGGCCTGCATCTCGACCTGCGCCATCACGCCGTCCTTCACGACGCGGGTGACGATGCCCCGCATCCGGTTCCTGGCGGACGCGGCCACCGTGCTCCCCGCCTCGGGGTTGTCGGCGAGCCGCTGGGCGAACGCGGCCAGCGCGCTGCCCTCGACCGCCATCCGCCCGTTGTCCCCGTGGACGACCGGCAGACGGCCCTGGTCGGCCCACCGGCGCACGGTGTCGTCGCTGACCCCGAGCAGCGCGGCGGCCTCGCTGATCCGCAGATTCGGCATACCGCGAATTGTATAGCCGCTTTCGCGGTTGCGGGCTGCTGCCGCGGCTGCGGATCTGATCCCGATCGGTGAACGCGGTTGCGTACCGCTTCGGCCTCACGACGTGCACTCGCGGAGAACGGCGGCTTCCCGTGATGGTGGCTTCCGCGGAGACCGGTCCGGCCTGCCGGTGACTCACGACCCCAGGCCTGCCCGCCCGCGCGGGCCCGCTCGCGGCCAGGTCCACCGGCGTCGAGGTCCGACAGCAGGTCGTCGCCGGGGTTCGCGCGCTTCTCGACGATCGGGGCGGCGAAGAACTCCTCGACCTCCTTCCGGTCGGCGTGGGGGACGCCCGGCAGCTCCGAGATCACCTCGTGCGGGCGAGCGTGAACCGGCGGTCGACCCGGAGCGGGTCCCCGGACCGCGGATCGGTCATCGCTCGCACGCGGGTGCGTCCGCGTCCCTGGAGAGGGGAGCGCCCGCGGGGTTGACGTACAGGACTTCCAGCACCATCGGCGTCGTGCCGTGGTTGCGTCCGATGTGGACGTAGTCGGAGCCGTTCGGCTCGCTGATCGACTCACCCGGCCGGTACACCCCGTCCACGGAGCAGGTGTCGTCGTAGTGCGTGAGGGTGCCGGACCTCACCACGCCGTACACCCTGCCGTCGTGGAAGTGCCACCCGGTCTCGCCACCGGGCTGGATGGTGATCTCGCGGACGACGTAGTCCTTGTCGCCGACCGTCTTCTGGAAGAGCAGCTTGGCCGACACCCCGGTGCCGGGCGTGGCCGACGAGACGCCCGCGAGACCGCCGAGGGCGGCGACCGCCGCGGTGCCGATGACGAGTGCGCGAACGGAGGTGGTGCTGCGCATCCGGGTTCTTCCTTCCCTCGCTGGTCTGCCGACCCCTCCATGCTAGGAGCCGGAACCGGTCGGGTCGTCCGGGGAAGCGCGCCGCCACACCCGAGCGGCACGGGGCCCACCAGGCGAATCCGGTGCCCCGCGCGGACTTCCGGGAGGAGGAGCGTGGCTCGAACTCGCCACCTCGGGGAGGTCGTCACGCGCTGGCGGTCGCCTCGTCGACCA
Organism: Umezawaea sp.; assembly: GCF_057122925.1. Taxonomy (NCBI): domain Bacteria; kingdom Bacillati; phylum Actinomycetota; class Actinomycetes; order Pseudonocardiales; family Pseudonocardiaceae; genus Umezawaea; species Umezawaea sp. Next base: position 23,153 of record NZ_DBNGPQ010000186.1, read on the forward strand.
GCCTCTCCACCAGCGGCCGGGCGGAGTCGAACGACGTCAGGTCGCCGGTCGAGGTCGCCAGCGCCGTCGCCCCCTCGAAGAGCAGCATCAGCGTCCGGCCGAGCCGCTCCGGATCGCGGCACCCGGCCTCGCGCGCCGAGTCCGCGATCCGCCGCTCGAAGCTCTCCTTGTACGCGTGGATGACCTGCGCGGCCGGGTGGCCCGGCGTCGTCAGCTCCACGCTCGCGTTGTGGAAGGGACAGCCCCGGAACGGGCCGGGGTCGGGGCGGTCGAACAGTCGCACGATCCGGTCCCTCGGCGGGAGGGCGTCGTCGAACAGGGTCCGCTCGGCGGCGAGGACCTTGTTGTCGCGCACGTGCGCGAGGTAGGCGGCGACCAGGTCGTCCTTGCCGCCGTAGAGCTGGTAGAGCGTGCGCTTGGAGACCCCCGCGACCTCGCACAGCTCGCTGACCCCCGTGGCCTGGATCCCGTTGCGGTAGAACAGGCTGATCGACGCCGCCAGCAGGCGTTTGCGCGGGCTGGGCGGTGGTGCGAAATCCGTGCCTGAGTTCCCCATTCCACGAGGGTACTGAGAGCACTCCGCCGTTTCACCCGAAAAACGGAACCCAGGGGAACGGGTGGTTTCAGGTGGTGAACTCCCTGGTCGGCCCTGTGGAAACCGGTCGGTATCCAATTTCCCGGCCCGCCTCCGGCTAGAGGCGCGCCCTCGCCCACCGCGACAGCGCCCGCCGGTCGGGGAGTTGCAGCTTGCGCAGCACGGCGGCGGCGTGGGTCTCGACCGTGCGCCCGGAGATCGACAGCCGCACGCCGACCTCCCGGTAGGTGTACCCGGCGGCGACCAGCCGCAGCACGTCCCGCTCGCGGGGCGTCAGCCGGTCCAGCTCCGGGTCGCCGCGGAACGCGTCCAGCACGAACCCGGCGAGGTGCGGCGAGAAGCACGCGTCGCCCTCGTGCACCTGGCGGATCGCCGCCCGCAGGTCGGCCCCGGTGATCGCCTTCGTCACGTAGCCCCGCGCACCCGCCCTGATCACCGCGATGACGTCCCGCGCGGCGTCCGACACCGACAGGGCGAGGAACCGGACGGTCGGGAACGCGGGCACGGCGGCCTCCAGGACCGCCCTGCCGCCACCGCCGGGCAGGTGGACGTCCAGCAGCACCACGTCCGGGACCAGCGCCCGGACGGCCTCCAGCGCGGACGCCACGTCCCCGGCCTCGCCGACCACGTCCAGCCCGTCGTCCATCTCGGCCCGCACGCCCGACCGGACCAGCGCGTGGTCGTCGACCACCAGCACCCGGATCACCCGCGCCCCAACGGCATCCGCAGTTCCACCTCGGTGCCCTCGCCGGGCGCGGACCGGATCACGGCGGCGCCGCCCTCGTGCCGCATCCGCCGTTCGATCGAGTCGGGGATGCCGCGGCGGTCCGCGCCGCAGCGGGTGGCCGGGTCGAAACCCCGCCCCCGGTCGCGGACCAGCGCGAACACCTCGGCCTCGCTCACCTCGGCGAACACCGACACCCGCCGCACCCCGCCGTGCTTCGCCGCGTTCGTCAGCGCCTCCCGCATCGCGCCGACGACCGCCCGCGACCGGGTGTCCATCGCGCACGTGCCGACCGACACCAGCTCCACCACCACGTCGAACGCGTCCTCCACGACCTCGGCGGTGGCCGTGACGGCGGCCGAGAAGTCGTTGCCCGCCACGGGTTGCCGCCCGTACAGCCACGACCTCAGGTCGCGTTCGGTGCTCCGCGCCAGCTTGCGGACCTCCGTCGAGTCGGCCTGCTTCTGGATCAGCGTCAACGACTGGAGCACCGAGTCGTGCAGGTGCGCCGCCAGGTCCGCGCGCTCCTCGGCGCGGGCCCTGGCGGCGCGTTCCCTGGCGAGCATCCGGGTCGTGAGGAACAGCCACGGGAACACCACCGCGCCGACCAGCGCGACCCCGCCCGCGGCCATCACGGACAGCATCGCCGCGGGCGACGCGAGCCTCTCCTGGTAGCTCAGCGCCACGGCCGCCGCGACACCGCCGACCGCGATCACCACCGCCGCGACCAGCACCCCGCGGAACAGCCCCCTGACCTCGGGGTCGTCGCCGAGCCTGGCGTGCACGAGCGCCACCCAGGGCCCGACGGCGGCCGTCACCACCACCAGCACGATCGCGACCACCGCGGGGAGGCCGGGCCGCGGCGTGTGGCTGATCGCCCACAGCAACCCGCCGAAACCCAGCAACCCCAGACACCCCAGCACGACCAGACCGCGCGACCCCATGCGCATCCCCCGAGACTAGTGCCGCGCCCGGCGACCTCCGCCGCGCATTCGACGCCCGGCACCGCGCCCGGCAGACCGCCGAGCACGGGCCGCTCCCACTAGGACGTGCGGAACACGTTGCGGGCCAGGTCGCGGCGCGGGACGTCGGTGTTCAGCGCGATCACGTCGCCGAGCCCGTGCCGGTGGTCGATGCCGAACCTCTGCCTCACCATCGCGAGCACCGGGTCGTTGCCCAGGTGGAACCGGTCGCCGTCCCGCATGGCGGTGAACTGCTCGCGCCAGATCGCCAGCTGGAGTTCACCGAACTCCGTGCCGGGCACCTGCGGCTCGGCGCTCATCCCGACGAACGCGTCCAGCGCGGAGACGTCCCCGTACAACGCCTTCAGCCGGGCCGCGACGGTCGTCCGCCGCACGCCGGGGCTCACGAAGTCGATGCTGTCCGGGTCGTCGACCTCCGCGCCCGGCGTGAGCTCGGGGTCGACCGGGAAGGCCTCGGTCGACTCGCCGGTGACGGCCTGGAACGACGCCTTCGGTCCCAGCCCGTAGGCCGCGCGCAGCTCGTTGTAGGAGGGCATCCCGTGGTCCCGTCCGCGTTCCACGTCGATCGCGGCGATGTCGAAGATCGCGGTCAGGCAGTTCGACCCGCACCCCGGCTGCGTGAGCGCCAGGCTGCGCACGACGTCGTCGATCTGCTCGTCGTTGCGCGACTGCGCCTGCGACGCCAACCCCTTGAGCAGCGGCCCCAGCTGCACCTCGCCCACCAGTTCCGGCCGGAACGCGCCCAGCGCGGGTGGGATGGTGATCTCCACCTGGTCGCCGCTCGGCACGACCAGCGCGCCCTTGGCCCGCAGCGCGTCGAGCTGCTCCGCCGAGTACCGGGAGGCCTCGGTCCGCACCAGCACGTTGCCGCGCAGCATGCTGTGCGCCCGGTACCCGACGGTCGCGAACTCGTTCGACAGCGTCGCGTCCACCGACGGGTCGTAGCCCCGGTACGGGGCCAGCCGAACCCCCAGCGCGGGCAGGAACTCGGTGTAGGTGATGTGCTGCTGCGTGGCGATCACGACCCGCCGCGCGAGCTGGAACCGCTGCTCCTCCGGCAGCCACGACGGCAGCAGCGACACGATCCTGTTGTGCTCGCGGGCGAACAGCGTCTGCACGGCCGTGAGCGACACGTTCTCGTTGCCCCGGTCGTCCCCCGTCACGACGGCCCGCGCCCCCATGCCGACCGGGTCGTCCGCGCGCGGCGCGGTGGAGGCGTCGCCGCGCGCGTCCCGGCGCGGCAGCAGGTTGTCCGGCATCAGCAGCTTCGCGCCGTCGCGCATCCACGCCAGGCGGTCGGGCTCGTTGCCGTACACGGCCTCCGCGTCCAGGTACGAGTTCAGCCTGTTCGGCTGCTCCCGGGGGGTCGTGACGCCGGTCCCCGGAGCCACCGCGCTGCGCCCGAACGGCACCACCGGGAGGTCGCTGTGGAAGTCCTCCATCGGTGCCCCGTTGACGAACGGGATGCTGCCCGGCTCGTTCGACCCGATCCGCTGGCCGAACGAGTGGTCCAGGAACTGGCCCCACGCCGTGCCCCACTGCGTGACCCGCTCGGACGGCCGCGTCACGCCGCCGTCCGCGAACACGCGGTTGCTCAGGTACCGCGCGCTCGGCCCCGTGACGGGTGCCCCGATCCCGTCCGCGTAGTGCGCGGGCGCCACCCGCGAGTAGTTGGCGCCCGCCGCGCCCCACTCCGGGTGCGCCCTGTTGTTCCCCGTCCCGTCGAGGCTCTGCACCTCGAACGGGACCCCGGTCCCAGCCCCGGCCGTGCCCGTCAGCAGCGACGACCCCGCCACGACCGCCAGCACGACCCCCAGTGATCTCCTGCGTCCCATGGGTTCCATGCTCGGCGGCACCACCCGCCCACCACATCCGTAGACGGCCCGCGCGCACCCCTTAGCCCAAACGGGCGCGGAACTCCTCGACGGTCCGGACGCCGTGGTCCAGCACCGCGTCGTACACGTCGACGCCGCTGACGACGTCGGGGTACTCGTCGAGGCGGCACCAGTGGTCCTTGATCACGAGGATCGCCGCCCGCGTCTCGTCGTCCAGCCGGTCGCGGAGCGCGGCGGCGTCGGAGAACCCGCCGGACGGCCCGGTGCTGGTCCACAGCGACAGGTCGACCTTCCAGCCCCGGTGGTGCAGCACGGCGTAGTACCGCTGGTCCTTGGGCAGGCCGGAGGGGGTGTGCGGACCCGTGAAGTGCAGGTCCGCCACCTCCGGGTGCGCCACCAGGTCCCGGACCACGTCGGCCACCTCGGCGCGGGAGGCCGACGTGTGGACGCTGATGTCCAGGTCCCGCCACACCATCAGCCCGGACGCCGCGCTCCCGATCACCTCGACCCGGCCCAGCCTCCCCAGCAGGGCCATGAGGTCGAGGTCGGCGACGACCCGCGCCGCCTCCCGCTGGAGGTCGGCCTGCCGGGCCAGCAGGTCCGCCAGCCGCTCCGCGTCCGTGTCAGCCATGGTCTGGATCGTGCACCCCCGAGAGGGTCGCGGTCGACCCGTTTCAGACCTCCCGCACCAGGCGGAACCTGGTGAACCCGCCGCCGGTCGTGCCGGGGAACTCCTTGACCGCGCGCCACTTCTCGCCGAGTCCGACGGTGCCCTGCCCCGAGGCCTCCAGCGCCGCGACGTGCGCCGCCTCCGACGTCCAGCCCGCGAGGTTGAGCGCCCGCGTGCCGTCGGCGCTGACGTGGAAGTGCGCCGAGATGCCGCCGGGGGCGGGGGAGTCGTCCGCGGCGAGCGCGTCGAGCACCGCGTCGACCCACGTGCGCGGGTCGACGACGCCGTCGAACTCGGCCGTGACGATGACGACGCAGCCGACCTCGGGCGGGTCCGGCCGCGTGGCACCGCGGTACCACCGGTACTCGACCGCGCCCTCCCGCCGTTCGGTCGGGGTGCCCCGCCACTGCTCGTACAGGAGCACCGAGGTCCCGTCGAACCCCGCGTACCCCGCCGCGGCGACGAGCCCCTCGGGCTTCGCCCCCGCCAGCGCCTCCACGACGGCGGCGTCCGGGTCGTCGGCGGTCCACCTCGTGACCAGGACGGAGTCGACGTCCGCGCGTTCCGGATCGAGCACTGCCACTCCCGTTCCTCAGGCCGCGTAGGGGGTGCGGGCGTTGGCGTCGCGCAGCGCGCGGGCCCACCAGGCCACCTGGTCGAGCATCACCCCGGCCGCCCGCTCGCACGCCTCGGGATCCTTCGGCACGCCGTCGTCGAACCGGCCGTGCGCGTTGTGGAAGCTGACGGTGTCCCGGACCGTCACCGCGTGCAGCTCCGCGAAGACCTGCCGCAGGTGCTCGACGGCCCGCAGCCCGCCGGAGATCCCGCCGTAGGACACGAAACCGACGGGCTTGGCCCGCCACTGCGTGAAGTGCCAGTCGATCGCGTTCTTCAGCGCCGCCGGGTAGCTGTGGTTGTACTCGGGCGTCACGACGACGAACGCGTCCGCCTCGGCGAGCTTCGGCGTGACGGCCGCGAGCTGCGCGGCCTGCTCCGGCGTCGGGTCGCCGGTGATCGTCGTGGGCAGGGGCGTCTCCGCGAGGTCGACCACCGTGACGGTGAGGTCGGCGCGCCGCTCGGCCAGGCCGGTGAACCAGGAGGCGACGACCGGTCCGAAGCGGCCGTCACGGGTGCTGCTCACGATGATCGCGAGCCGGAGTGGTGTGGTCATGGGCCCAGCATCGAACTTCAACAAAGGTTGAAGTCAAGCTACCGTGGCCGACGTGGCTCAGCTCCCGGCGAACATCCACGAGATCACCATCGGTGAACTCTCCGCGCGCAGCGGCGTCCCCACCTCCGCCCTGCGCTTCTACGAGCGCGAGGGCCTGATCCGCAGCCGCCGCACGCCGGGCAACCAGCGCCGCTACGGCCGCGAGGTCCTCCGCCGGATCGCCTTCATCCGCGCCTCCCACCACCTCGGCATCCCGCTGGCGTCCATCGGCGGCGTGCTCGCCCTGCTCCCCGAGGGCGTTCCGCCCACCCGCGAGTTCTGGGAGCGCGCGTCGAACTGCTGGAGCGAGCAGGTCAACGCCAGGATCGAGAAGCTGGAACGGGTGCGCGACCGCTTCACCGAGTGCGTCGGCTGCGGCTGCCTCTCGTTCGACACCTGCGCCCTGGTCAACCCCGACGACCGGCTGGGCGCCAAGGCCGTCGGCCCCGAGCGCCTGCTGGACCCGTAGCGGCCGGTCAGCCCGCCAGGGTCGCGAGGTCCACGTCGGGGTCGGCGAGGCGGTCCACGGCGGGCGAGGTGCCGATCAGGGCCTTGATCCGGTCGTTGACCTCCCAGACGTTCACGTTCGTGCCCGCGACGAGGACGCCGTCCTTCAGCCAGAACGCGAGGAACTCGCGGCCGGGCACGTCGCCGCGGAACACGACCCGGTCGTAGCCGGTGATGTCGCCGACGAACTCCATGCCGACGTCGTACTGGTCGGTGAAGAAGTACGGCTGCTCCTGGTAGCTCGCGCCCCGCCCGAGGATCGCGGCGGCGACGGTCGCGGGCTGGTGGAGCGCGTTCGCCCAGTGCTCGACCCTGATGTGCCTGCCCAGCACCGGGTTGAACGCGTTCGCCACGTCGCCGACGGCGTAGACGTCCGGGTCGCTGGTGCGCAGCGTCGCGTCCACGACCACGCCGTTGTCCACGTCGAGCCCCTCGGCGAGGTCCACGTTCGGCACCGCCCCGACCGCCACGAGCACGTGGTCGGCGGGCAGGACCGCGTCGTCCAGCCGCACACCGGTCGCGGTGATCTCCAGCACCCGGCTGTCGAACCGGAACCCCACGCCGTGCTCGGTGTGCAGGTCCGCGAACACCCGCGCCACCTCGGCTCCCAGCGCGCGCCGCAGCGGCAGCGACGACGAGTGCACGACGGTCACCTCGACCCCGGCCTGCCGAGCCGCGGACGCGGCCTCCAGACCGAGCCACCCGCCCCCGACCACGACCAGCCGGGAACCCGCCGTGAACGCCTCCCGCAGCCGGTCGGAGTCCTCGACGGTCCGCAGGTACAGCGCCGACCCCGCACCGGGGATCGACGGCACCCGCGGCGACGACCCCGTGGCCAGCACCAGCTTGTCGTAGTCGAGGTGCGACCCGTCGTCGAGCACGACCCGGTGCCCGGCGAGGTCGACCGCGACCGCCGTCGTCCCCAGCCGCAGGTCGACGTCGTTCTCCGCGTACCAGCCGTCGGCCAGCGCCGTGAAGCTCGACCGGTCGTCCCGGCCGCCCAGGTAGCCCTTGGACAGAGGGGGCCGCTCGTACGGGCGGTGGCGTTCCCCCGCCACCAGCACCACGGCGCCGTCGTACCCCTGCGCGCGCAGGGCCTCCGCGGTCTTGGCACCCGCCAACCCGCCGCCCAGGATCACGATCGTCATGGCCCCAGTCGTACACCCTCCGGGGCGGGTCGGCCCGCCGAAGAGCACCTATCCCGGCAGCCGTCCCACGCCCGCGAAACCGGGGAAGCGGGCCGCGTCCGGCTCCAGGTCGTCCACCGACTCGGGCCGCCACAGCGGGATGCGCGTCACACCCGGATCGACCAGGTCGAAACCCTCGAAGAACGCGGTGACCTCGGCGTGACCGCGCGAGGAGAGCGGTGTGACCGAGGCGGCGTACAGGTCGCGGTAGCGCTGCCAGCCCTCCGGTTCCTCGCCGGGCTCGGTGCCCAGCTGCGACAGCGCCAGGTGGCTGCCCGGTGCCAGGCGGTCCCGGTAGCCCCGGATGATGCCGATCGGGTCCTCCGAGTCCGGCACGAAGTGCAGCAGCGCCACCATCAGCACCGCGACCGGCTCGCCGAGGTCGAACAGGTCCTGGACCTCGGGCGAGTCCAGCACGGCCCGCGGGTCGCGGATGTCGGCCTGGAGCACCGCCACCCCGGCGTCACCCATGAGCAGCGACCGGCTGTGCGCCACCGCCACCGGGTCGCGGTCGACGTACACGACCCGCGAGTCGGGAGCGGCCTGGCGGGCGACCTCGTGCACGTTGCCGACCGTCGGGATCCCCGACCCGAGGTCGAGGAACTGCCGCACGCCCGAGGCCGCGAGGCTCTGGACGGCCCTGCGCAGGAACGCCCTGTTCATCATGATCGCCGACTTGAGGCTGGGCATGACGCCCAGCGCCTGGTCGGCCAGCGCCCGGTCGGCCGCGAAGTTGTGCGCGCCGCCCAGCCAGTAGTCGTAGACCCTCGCGATGCTCGGTCGTTCCAGGTCGATTTCGTCGGGTGCCCAGTCAGGTCTTGCCACCGGCTCATGGTGTCAGAAGGACGTCGCCGTGGAACGCGCGCGAACGGTCGGATCGACCGCCGCTCCCGGCGCGGCCGTCCGCCGTTCCGGAGAAGCCGGAACTTCTCCGCCGGAATGGTTCTCCGGAGGCGCGATCCGTCCTATCCGGATCTTCACCGGGCTCCGCCGGTGCGAATTCCCGAAGGCCGGGGAAGGCCGAACCCGCCGGGGCCGCCATCGGGGGCGTCGTCACCTCGGACATCGTTGTTATCGTAGCCACGGGGTCGCGAGGCCCGCCGGTGGCCGAGTGAGCCCCGACGGAACAGAGAACCGAACGACGGTGGGGTTGATGTCGACGATGGCGAATCTGCGGTCTCGTGTGCTGACCAGGCTCGGGCGGGGTTACCTGACGCGGTTGCAGAAAAAGCCGTTGGACCTTTCGACGCTGTCTTTCTTCCCCCATTCCGCGCTCATGCCGCTGCGCCGCGACGGCGTGGACCCGGTGCCGGAACTAGGGGTTCGGCGCAGGCGTGAGCCGGTGAGCAAGCTGAAGCTGCCGTTCGGCATCAACGTGTGGTTGGTCACCGGTTACGAGGAGTCGAAGGAGGTGCTCGGCAAGGTCGAGGAGTTCAGCAACGACTTCGCGAACCTCGTCGGCACGTCCGGCGGCCTCTCCGCGGACAGCAACCCCGGTGGCCTGGGGATGGCGGACCCGCCCGTGCACACCCGGCTGCGCCGCCTCCTGACGCCCGAGTTCACCATGCGCAGGCTCAGCAGGCTGGCCCCGCGCATCGACACCATCGTGAACGACCGCCTGGACGCCATGGCCGCCGCCGACGGCCCGGTGGACCTGGTCGAGGCCTTCGCGCTGCCCATCCCGTCGCTGGCGATCTGCGAGCTGCTCGGCGTCCCCTACGAGGACCGCGAGGACTTCCAGCGCCTCAGCATGACCAGGTTCGACCTGTTCGCGGGCGCGAACCCGTCCCTCGGCGCGATGTCCGAGTCGCTCGCGTACTTCATGGACGTGGTCAAGAAGCAGCGCGAGAACCCCGGCGACGGCCTCCTCGGCATGATCATCAAGGACCACGGCGACGAGGTCGGCGACCGCGAGCTGGCAGGCCTCGCGGACGGCGTGCTCACCGGCGGCTTCGAGACGACCGCCAGCATGCTCGCGCTCGGCGCGCTGGTGCTGCTGGAGGACCGCGAGGCGTTCGAGAAGCTCCGCGACGACGACTCGGCCGTGAACCCGTTCGTCGAGGAGCTGCTGCGCCACCTCACGGTCGTGCAGGTCGCGTTCCCCCGCTTCGCCCGCACCGACCTCGTCGTCGGCGGCAAGCACATCGCCAAGGGCGACGTCGTCGTGTGCTCGCTGAGCGGGGCCAACCGCGACGAGTCGATGGGCGGGGACATGGAGTCGTTCGACCCGACCCGCAAGTCCCCGTCCCACCTGGCCTTCGGCTACGGCATCCACCGCTGCATCGGCGCCGAGCTGGCCCGCATGGAGCTGCGGGCCGCGTACCCGGCGCTCGTGCGGCGGTTCCCGAGCATGCGGCTGCACGGCACGCAGGCCGACCTCGCGTTCCGCAAGACCTCGGTCGTGTACGGCGTCGAGGCCCTGCCGGTCGTGCTGGGCGGCTAGACCGCCGCCAGCGCCTCCGTGGGGGTGAGCCGGGCCCGCCGACGAGCAGCGCCACGCCCGCCAACCCCGGGAACAGCGCGGAGAAGCTGCTGTCGGCGGCGCGCGCGTCCGACGGGCGGGCTCACCCGCACCAGCCCCGGCAACCGCGGGTGGAGCGTGGCGGGCAGCACGGCCCGCACGTCCTCGCGCGACTTCACGCGGACCACGGTCGGTGCCCGTCGAACCCCAGCTCCGAGCGGGCCGCCTCCCACCCGACGAGCACGGACCGCTCGACGTCCGGCGCCGGCGGCACGGGCTCCAGCACGCCGACCACGGTGAACCACGTCGTCCCGGTGCGCACCTGCGGGGCGCGGCCCGCCGGGACCTCGGCGATCCCGAGCCTGCGCGTGCGGGAGGTGCGGCCGACCTGCTGGAGCAGGCCGCGGTCGCGCACGGGGCGAAGGCGCGCGCGGCGGGCGCTGACCTGCGCGTGGACGCCGCCGACGTGACCGCGGTCGCGGATCCCGAGCGGCTGCGGCAGGTCGTGGACAACCTGGTCGGCAGCGCCGTGCGGCACACCGGTCGAGGGGGTGTCGTCGCGGTCGCCGCCCGCCGCGAGGACGAGCGGGTGGTGGTCGAGGTGGCCGGCACCGGCGTCGGCGTCGAGGACCTGGCCTGGGTGTTCGACCGGTTCTGGCGGGCCGAGAAGTCGCGCGACCGCGGTTCCGGCGGCGGCGGGCTCGGGCTCGTCATCGTCCGCGACCTGGTGCGGGCGCACGGCGGCGCGGTCGCCGCCACCAGCGTCGTCGGGCGGGGGTCGACGTTCACCGTGCGGCTACCGGCTCGCGGCCGACCTCTCGGGAGTCCACGACCCGCAGGCCCGCGAACACCCCGGACAGTCCCCGGTGCCCCTTGGTCCGCCACGCCCCGACCAGGCTCGCGAACAGCCACAGCGACAGCAGGCCCCGCAACCCCTCCGAGCCGGTGGCGGTCTCCAGCCCGCTGGCCAGGAAGTAGCCGCCCGACCCGGCCAGGAACCGCACCAGCACCCTCCCGAGCGCGGGTGGGCCCTCCGGCCGCAGCCGGACGGACCGCTGACCGGGTGTCGCGCCGTTGCCGAGCAGCGGCACGACCAGCAGCAGGACCACCGCGGGCAGCCACTCGCCGAGCACCGCGTCCCGCAGCGGGTGCTCGTCGAGCACCGCGAGCGACCGGTCGTCGGAGAGGACGTACTCCACGGCCCTCGACAGCACGACCAGCGCGACGCCCGCGAGCGTGACGCCGATCAGGTCCAGCACCATCCCGAGCACCCGCCGCCCGGTCGTCACGGGCCGGGGTGCCGCGGCGTCGGCGGCGGCCACCGAGGCCGCGGGTCTGGTCAGGACCGCCCCGACGGCCGCGCCGAGGGTGTTGAACAGCAGGTCGCCGGTGTCGAACAGCCGGTACGGGCACTGGAACAGGAACCACACGCCGGTGAGCTGGGTGCACTCGATGAACAGCGACACCAGGAACCCGCTCGCCACCGCCGCGCCGACGCCCCTGCCGAACAGCCTCCGCAGGAAGAAGCCCCACGGCACGAACAGCACGACGTTGAACACCACCTGCTGGAGCGCCGGGTTCGACAGCGGTCCGGTGTCGAACTTCCGCATGTCGGTGAGGAACTCCAGCGGGTTCCACACGGGGTGCGCCAGCGCGGTGTTCGCCGCGCAGAACTCCGCGTCCACGACGGGCTGGGGCAGCAGCGTGTACGTGACCAGCGCGAGCGCGTGGACGAGGAACGCCAGCCCCATCACGGCCCTGCCGGTGCCGACCCGGCCGCGCATCCGGTAGCTGCGGGCGACGAACGGCAGCACCAGCACGAACGCCAGGGCGAACCCGCCCATCAGCGCCAACAAGGTCTGCCCTGTCCACTGAGACATCACCGGAGGGTAAGCAGAACGGCGGTCTCCCGCCCGGCGTGGATCACCGCCGCGCACCGGCGTGACACGCATCGTGCGGGCTGGTAACGATTGTCCACGTCCCGCGCGGCGACCCTGTTGACACTTCGTTCACCGTGTCGTAGAAATCAGCTATCCAATATCCTATAGGATTGAGGCTGGCGATGAGGCCGTTCGCGAAGCGGACCAGGCTGTGCGCGGTGGCCGTAGGGCTGCTCGCGGTCACGGTCGGATGCACCACCAGGGGATCGGACGCCGGGCGGTCGGCGGCCGGGCCCGAGAAGAAGGACGCGTCGAGCGTCAAGGTCGCCTTCGTGCCCGGCGGCCCGCACCCGTACTTCCAGCCGTGGAAGGCCGCGGCCGACCAGGTGAAGGCCGACTTCGAGGTCGGCGGCACGGTCTTCGACGAGACCAGCCAGTGGGACCAGGCGAAGCAGAACAGCGCGCTGAACTCGTTGGCGTCGCAGGGTTACAACGCGATGGGCATCTTCGGCGTCTCCCCGACGGACATCAACAGCACGTTCACCGACCTGAAGGCCAAGGGCATCACCGTGGCCTCGTTGGGCTCCTGCCCGGCCGGTGACGAGAACGAGGCCGACTTCTGCCTGTCCACCGACGTCGGCGAGGCCGCGTACAAGGCGGCCAGGACCGCCATCGAGGCGATGGGCGGCACCGGCAAGCTGGTCCACCTCACCGGCAACAACGTCGACGCCAACACGCAGCGCCGCATCGCGGGCGTGCGGAAGGCCGTGGACGAGACCGGCGGCGAGGTCACCATCCTGACCACCATCCCGGACATCGACAAGGACCTCCAGACCGCGCAGAAGGCCGTGGCCGACCTGCTCTCCGCGCAGGGCAACCAGATCCAGGGCGTCGTCACCACCGCGTACAACCCCGCGGTCGCGGCGGCGGCCGGGGTGAAGTCGGCCGGACTGCCGATCAAGGTGGTGGCGATCGACGACGACGCGACCATCCTGGCGGGCATCAAGGACGGCTCGGTGGCGGCGACCATCGCGCAGAACCCCACCGGCCAGGCCTACGTCGGCGGGTGGGCGCTGACCCAGCTCGCCACCGGCGCCTGCACGGTGGCGACCCCCGGCACGGCCGTCGACTCCGGCTCGTTCGTGATCACCCAGGCCAACGTCGACACCTACGACACCGAGCGCGAGGCCAAGACGACGCAGCTCACCGAGCAGTTCAAGAGCAGCGTCCTCAAGTGCTCCTGACCTGAACCAGCGCACGGAGAGGGGCCCGCGGTGGCCGTCGTCAGCAGAGCCGAAGCGTTCATCGTCGACCTGGAGGTGGAGCAGGTCCGCACCGACGCGGTGCAGGCCTTCCTCAAGCAGGAGACCGTTTTCGTGGAGGTGGGCACGGACGACGGCGCCGTGGGGCTCGGCTACTCCTACACGATCGGCACGGGTGGGACCGCGGTGCACGCGCTGCTCCGGGACCACCTGCTGCCGAGGCTGATCGGCCAGGACTCCCGGCTCGTGGAAGGCGTGTGGCACGACCTGTTCGCGTTCACCCGCGCCACGACCGTCGGGGCCATCACGTCGCTCGCACTCGCGGCGGTCGACACCGCGCTGTGGGACCTCAAGTGCCTTCGCGCGGGCGAGCCGCTGTGGCGGGTCGCGGGCGGTTTCCGGCCCGTGGTTCCCCTGTACGACACCGAAGGCGGCTGGCTGCACCTGAGCACCGACGAGCTGGTGCTCGGCGCGGAGGCCGCCGTCGACGCCGGGTGGAACGGCGTCAAGGTCAAGGTGGGCAAGCCGACCGCGCACGAGGACCTCGAACGCCTGATGGCCGTGCGGGACGCCGTCGGACCCCGGTTCGACCTCATGGTCGACGCGAACCAGTCCATGACGGCCGCCGAGGCGATCCGGCGGGCGGAGGCGTTCGCGCCCGCGGATCTGTTCTGGCTGGAGGAACCGCTGCCCGCCGACGACGTCGCCGGGCACGAGCGGCTGGCCCGCTCCACCAGCATCCCGATCGCCGTGGGCGAGTCGTTGTACTCCGTCGGCCAGTTCCGCGACTACCTCCAGCGCGGCGCGGCGTCGATCGTGCAGGTGGACGTGGCCCGCGTCGGCGGCATCACGCCGTGGCTCAAGGTCGCGCACCTGGCCGAGGCGTTCAACGTGGCCGTGTGCCCGCACTTCCTGATGGAGCTGCACGTGAGCCTCACCGCGGCCGTCCCCAACGGCCGGTACGTCGAGCACATCCCCCAGCTCCGGTCGATCACGACGGCGGAGATGGCCGTCGAGGACGGCCAGGCCGTCGCGCCGTCGGCGCCCGGCCTGGGCATCGCGTGGGACCGCGACGCCATGGACGACCGGAGAGTCGCGTGACCCCCCAGGTCCTCCGGCGGTCGCTCGCCGACCAGCGCACCGGTCTGGTGCTGCTGCTCGTCCTGCTGGTCGCGGTCTTCGGGTCGATGATCCCCACGTTCTTCGACGAGCGGTTCGTGGTCTTCCCGCTGCTGCGCGACGTGGCCACGCTGACCGTGGTCGGGCTGGCGCAGCTCGCCGTGCTGTCCATCGGGCACCTGAACATCGCGGTCGGGCGGATGGCGGCGTTCGGCGCGATGTTCACGGGTCTGGCCTACGAGCAGTGGCACCTGCCGCTGCACGTCGGGCTGGTCATCGGGGTCGCCGCGGGGGCCGCGATCGGCGCCCTGACCGGGCTGATCATCACCTCGTCGGGGGTGAACTCGTTCGTGGTCACGCTGGCGATGGACTTCGCGCTGCTGGGGTTCGTGTCGCTGGTCTACTCCGAGCTGACGGCCTCCGCGGCGTTCACGACGAAACCCCCTGGGATGCAGGAACTCCGCACGTTCTCGCTTGCGGACGTCTGCGTCGGCCCGATCTGCGGCACGGGCGCGATCCCGCAGCTCGCGGTCTTCGCGGTGGCCGCCATGCTCGCGGTCGGCTACCTCTACTCCCGCGCCCGCACGGGCCGCGAGATGCTCATGGTCGGCAGCAACGCCGTGGCCGCCGAGCTGTCGGGCATCCCGGTCGACCGCCGGATCGTCGGCGCGCACGCGCTGTCCGGCGGACTGGCGGCGCTCGCGGGCTTCATGCTCGCGGTCACCAGCGGCTCGTTCACCGCGACCATCGGGGCGGAGTTCATGCTCCCGTCGTTCCTCGGGCCGGTGCTCGGCGGGACGCTGCTGACCGGCGGCGCTGTGTCGATCATCGGCACGTTCCTCGGCACGTCGCTGACCCAGGTCATCCGGCAGGGCCTCACGATGCTGGGCGCCAGCGTGCAGAGCCTGTCGATCTCGCTGGGGATCATCCTGCTGGCCGCGCTGTCGCTCGACCGCGTGCGCCAGGTCATCTCCGAGCGGAAGGCGGTCCGGCGGTGATCACGCTCGACGCACGGCTCAAGTCCAACGAGACCACGCTCGCCGTGGTGGCGGTGGTCGGCTACACCGCGCTGGTGGTGACCTCCGGCGGTGCGCTGCTCAGCGGCTCCGCCGTCGAGACCTTCTTCGCCTACCTGGCCGTTCCGGTCCTCATCGGACTCGCGCAGCTCGTGGCGCTGGCCGTCGGGCAGATGAACCTGTCCGTCGGCGCGCTCGGCGGGTTCGTGGCCTGCGCGGGCGGTGTCGCCATGGCGCAGCACGGGGTCCCGGTCTGGCTCGCCGTGCCGGGCGCGCTGGTGCTCGGGGCGCTGTTCGGCACGCTCAACGGCGTGCTGGTGGTGCTGACCCGGATCAACGGGTTCATCGTCACCCTCGCCACGATGACGGTCCTGACCGGCCTCCAGTACGAACTGGTCGGCACCACCACGGTCTCGGACTACTCGCCGGTGCTGCGGGACCTCGGCCGGGCAGCGGTCTTCCACATCCCCGTGGTGTTCCTGGTCGCGCTGGCCGTCGCCGTCGTGCTGGCGGTCTTCCTGCGCCGAGCCGTGCTGGGCCGGTACCTGCTCGCCAGCGGCGGCAACCCGGTGGCCGCCAGGCTGTCCGGCATCTCCAACAACCGGTCGATCGTCCTGGCCCACGCGCTGTCCGGACTGCTGGTCGGCGTCGCCGCGGTCGTCACGCTGGCGTCCGCGCCGGGCGTGAACCAGAGCATCGGCGGCGACTGGCTGCTGGCCAGCTTCGCCGCGCCCATCATCGGCGGGGTCGCCCTGTCCGGTGGGGCCGTGTCGGTGTCCGGGACCGTGCTGGCCGCCGTCATCATCCGGCTGGTCGACGTGGCCCGCGCGCAGTTCTCGCTGAACCCCAGTTGGGTCAACTTCGTGGTCGGCGCGGTGGTGCTCGGCACCGTCGTGCTCACCCACCGTCGAGGGGCGGCGTAGTGCTCATCGCACAGGACCTGGTGAAGCTGTTCCCCGGCGTTCGGGCGCTGGACGGGGCGAGCCTGCGGATCGAGCCCGGCTCGGTGCACGCGCTCCTCGGCGAGAACGGCGCCGGGAAGTCCACCCTGATCAAGATCCTCACCGGCGTGCACCGGCCGGACGGCGGCACGCTGTCGGTCGGCGGCACCGAGGTGCACCTGGACTCGCCGCAGGCCGCGTCCCGCGCGGGCGTCGGCGTGGTGCACCAGGAGCGCAACCTCGTGCCGGAGTTCTCCATCGGCGAGAACATCGCCCTGCAACGCCTGCCCGCCAGGGGCGGCCTGCTCGACCGGGCCGCCATCCGGGCGGAGGCCGAGCGGTGCCTGCACCTGCTGGACCTCGACCTGGACCCGGACCGCCGCGTGCGCGGCCTGCCCGTGTCGCAGCTCCAGCTGGTCGAGGTGGCCAAGGCGCTGTCGATGAACAGCAGCGTGCTGCTCCTGGACGAGCCGACCACCGCGAGCACGCCCAGCGAGGTCGAGCGGCTGTTCGAGGTCATCCGCAAGCTGCGCGACAACGGGACCGCCGTGCTGTTCGTGAGCCACAAGCTCGAAGAGGTCTACGAGCTCTGCGACACGGTCACCGTCCTGCGCGACGGCGTGTCCGTGCTGGAGTCCGTGCCGCTGGGGGAACTGGCCAAGCAGGACCTGATCACCGCGATGGTCGGCCGCGCGCACAGCGCCGTCGACCTGCCCGCCCGGCCCGCCGCCACCGCGGAACCCGTGCTGGAGCTGGTGGACGTCTCCACCGCCGTCGGGCACCGCGACGTCTCGTTCTCGTTGCGGCCGGGGGAGGTCCTCGGCCTCTACGGGCTCGTGGGCGCGGGGCGCAGCGAGCTGGCGAAGGCCGTGCTCGGGCTGTCCGCCATCACCTCCGGCGAACTGCGGGTGCGCGGGAGGTCCGTGCGCATCAGGGACGTGCGCGACGCGCTGCGCACGCACCGCATCGGCTACGTGCCCGAGGACCGCAAGGAGGAGGGGCTGTTCCTGGACCAGCCGGTCGCGAGGAACATCGCCGTGGCGGTGTGGGACCGCATCCAGAGGCGGATCGGCGGCGTGTCCGCGAAGAGCGAGCGCGCGCTGGCCGAGACCTACGTCGAACGGCTGGGCATCCGGCTGTCGTCCACGGACAAGCTCGTCGGCGAGCTGTCCGGCGGCAACCAGCAGAAGGTCAGCCTGGCCAAGTGGCTGGCCGCCGAGACCGAGATCCTCATCATCGACGAGCCCACGGTCGGCATCGACGTCCGCACCAAGGCCGCGTTCCACGAGCTGATCTGGCAGCTGGCCACCGACGGGCTCGCGGTCCTGCTGATCACCAGCGACCTGGTCGAGATGGTCACCCTCGCCGACCGGATCGTGGTGATGCGCGACTTCCACGTGTGCGGCGAGGTCGACAACGACCACGACTACGAGCCGACGAGCCACCGGGTGATGGGGTTGATCCACCAGGACGCCGGGTGAGCACCGTCCTCCGCGTCGACCTCGCCGCGGGCCGGTCCCGCGGTGTCGGAGCACGGCGGCCGTACCGCCCTCGTGCTCACGGGCCGCGCCCCGCGTCCGTCCTACCCGCCGGTGCGCCCCACGCCGGCCCACGGCCTGGACGCGGAGGACCTGCCGGCGCGGGACGTCGCCGAGGTGCTGCCCGCCAGGCGCGGTCGGGACGCCCGCGTGGTCGACGCTGAGCGCTGCCGGGCCGTGGTGCTGGGACCCCCTACCGCCTGGGGTAGGCGGCGCGCAGGCGGGCCCTGGACGAGGTGAGGTGCGCCCGCATGGCGGCCTCGGCGGCCTCGGGGTCCTGGTCGGCGATGGCCTGCACCACCCGTTCGTGCTCGCGCTTGGTCTCGTCCGCCATGCCGGCGCGGAAGTACAGCCGGTAGTTGTGCGTGTGGGCGTGCAGCCGCGACAGCGCGTCGACGATCAGGTGGTTGCCCGACGCCTCGGCGATCGTCCGGTGCAGCAGCGCGTCCAGCACCGCGAAGTCCCGGTACCCCTGGTAGTTCTCGCCGTGGGGGCGGCCCGCCATGTCGCCGATGACCTTCCGGAGGTGGTTCACCTGCGCCTTGGAGGCGCCGCTCGCGGCCAGCCCGGCGGCTGCCGGTTCGATCAGCAGGCGGAACTCGTACAGGTTGTCCAGGGACACCTGGTCCATCAGCGGGGCGACGGTGTAGCCCGCGTGGGGGCGCTTCGCGACCAGGCCGTCGGATTCGAGCTTGGTCATCGCCTCGCGGACCGGTGTGGGGGAGACCTCCAGCTCACGGGCTATGCCGTCGATGGAGAGCCGGGCCCCCGGAGCGAGGTCGTTGTCCATCAGCATGCCCTTGATGGCCTCGTAGACCGTGTCGCGCAGCATCGTCCGCGGTGGCGGTGTCAACCGCGGCAGACGTGACGACGCGTCCTTGGGCACTGTGGCCATCCTCCCTCGTTCCCCTTCCGACCCGGTCGTCCGATCTTAGGCCCGAGCCCGGTCTTCGCCGACCGCCTCCGCGAGCGAGTCGGCACCGGCACAGAACGACACTTTCATATCTGATATCCGATCTTAGCGCATCTCGGCCCGTCGGTTCCGGACGAGAACGCCACGGCGCGACCTGCCGCACGCCGGCCGTCGACCCGCTTCGGGCCGGAGCGGCGGGGAGGGACTTGTTCCCCGTCCGACGCCTGGTCCTTCGTGGTGCCGGGCTCCGGCGTCGTGCGGTCCTCCACCGGGTTCGGCACCGGTCCGCTGGTGCTCGACCACGCGTCCACCGCCCTGCGTGCCAACGCCGGGAACGCCACCGCGGTCGGGGGTTCGGCGCGCCCGCTGACGTTCAGCGGGCGCCAGGGCGCCACGGTCCCGGCCGGGTCCACGGGGGCGACCCGAGGCGCGGTGAACGAGTTCATCCGCACCGGCGGCCTGCTGGACCTCGACGCCGCCCCGCGCGGCCCGCGGACCCGCTGCGCCTCAGCGCCGAGCACGACTCGGGCGACCACCCGCACCCGACCGACGCGGGCGACGCGGCGCTCGCCGCCGCGGTCGACCTGAACGCGCTCTACCCCTTCACGACCAGCGGATCTCGTCGGTGCTGGAGAGCGGTGCGCGGTCCGCCGCCTCCAGCACCTCGGGAGCCACGACCTGGGCGTCGTGCAGCACCTGGTCGAACTTGAGGCCGGTCCGCTGCTCCAGCTCGGCGATCGTCACCTGGAAGACGCGGAACTCGTCGAGGTCCAGCGCCTCAAGCTGGTCGAGGTTCTGCGTCAGCAGGAACGCGCTCGTCCTCAGCACACCCGCCTCGGCGAACGTGATGACCTTCCAGAACTCGCGCGGCAGCGCGACACCGCGGAAGACCCGGTCGTCGCCCCCGAACACCGGCCCGCCGCTGACGGACACCCGCAGGTCGTCCACCTCGACGTCGGCGTACAGGGCGTCCTCCAGCCTGCCCCACAGGCCGTCGCGGGCGCTCTGGTTGAAGTCGTCCCTCTGCGGCGCGATGTTGGTGAAGCAGAAGGAGTCCGTGTTCGCCCTGCGCGCGGCGGCCTTCGAGCCCCACAGCAGGTCGGCGCGGCGCGCGAGGTGGCCGCGGTCGAGCCGGTTGTTCCGGTACAGCTCGTCGCCGACCTGGGACTCGGCCGGGAGACGGGTGTCCTTGACGAACGGGATGCCGCTGCGGTCCAGCTTCTGGATCGACCCGCCGTCGACGTTCCACGCCACCCACAGCGCGAACCTGCGCGACTTGCTCATGGCCAGCGAGAAGTGCGTGTAGTCGATCCGCTCGGTGCCGCCGACGAGCAGCGCGTCGTCCTTCGTGGACGCGGTCAGCGCGGGCGCCTCCACGCGGGTGCCGAGGAAGTCGGCGTCGTAGCCCGCGGACACCGCCTCGGCCGGGACGCGGGGCGGGTCGAGCGTGATCTCCAGCTTCTCGAACACCGAGCGGGGCAGGCACGCCAGCGCGTGCTCGTCCGGGTCCCCGCCGCCCTCGCCCGCGAAGTGCAGACCGGCCAGGACCCGGCTCGGACGGCCGTTGCCGAGCTTGAACACCCAGGCGGCGCCGGAGTCGCCGCCGGAGCTGATCTCGCCGTCGGCGGGCTTGTTCCGCTCGTCGACGCCGATCTCGAAGCCGCCGATCTCGCACTCGCCCGCCGTGCCGCCGTAGTCGATCTTCACGAGGGTGTCGACGCGCCGGACGACCCCGTGCGTGACCCCGGTCGTCCGGCCGCTCTTGACGACCTTGTCGCCCAGTTCCGGCTCGCCGATCCGGTTCACCGCGACGCCCAGCTCGATCGAGGTCGGGTCGAAGTCGCGGTCCTCGATGGACGCGACGGCGCAGTCGCCCGCCTTGCCGAGGTAGGAGCGCACCAGCCTGCCCAGCCGGTTGCGGTCGACCCGGTTGTCGTCGTGAGGACCGGGCTGCACCACGTCCTCGCCCAGCTCGCCCCTCGCCCCGTGCAGCACGTGCCAGTTGCTCAGCACGTACGGCGTGCCGTCGGCCCTGTCGTAGACGACGCAGCCGATCGTGCCCGCGCTGACCCGCACGTGGCCGACGCTCGCACCGGGCGCGATCGGGTCGACGCGCGTCTTGCGCTCGACCGCCGCGGCCTCGGGCACGACCGTGAAGTCCGGTTTGTAGTCCCGTTCCAGGACGTCCGTCGGGACCTCGACGCCGTCCACCACGACCACCTTGGGCAGTTCGACGGTGCCCAGCGCCTCCAGCTGCTCCGGCAGCGCCTTCCGCCGCACGGTGAACTGGACGGAGATCTCCTCGGTGGGCTTGCCGTCCTGGTGCTTGTACCCCACGCCGATGGACGACACGTTGTCGTCCCGCAGGAAGTCCGAGCCCCTGGAGCGGATGAACCGCCGCAGCGAGACCATCAGCTCGTCGCGGCCCCTGGCGGACTTCCTCGCGGCCATCGCGCACTTCCTCTCGGATCACCTTGCTGTCGCCCGGTGTCCGAGGGGTGTTAGCCCAGCCGCGAACCGCTCACCCGAACAGCCCAGGATCCACGCGCACGGCGACGATCGGTCGCTCCAGTGTGGTGCGCGACGCGGAACTGTTGACGCTCCAGCGGTACCGGCTGAACCCGCCGGTGGCGTCGGAGGCGTAGAACATCATGTGCCCGTAGCCCGCGCCGGTGCGCTGCGTGGTCCCGTCGACGATCCGGCTGTCCGGGAACCTCGGGTAGTCCCCCAGGCCGAACACGCCGTGCGGCTCCGACGTGCAGTCCACGACCTCGACCGCGTACTGCGTCTCGCCCGCGAACGCGCTCCGCCCGTCGTAGACCTCCTTGACCTCCCGCACCATCACGATGTGCCCCGTGTTGGTGCCCTGGTCCTGCCGGAAGTCGATCGCGACCAGGTCGCCGGGCTTCAGGTCCGCGACCTCCTCGACGACGGAGAAGTGCGGCACCCGACCGCTCGCGAACGCGGTCAGGTAGCCCCGCGCGTACGGGCTGCGCGACCCGAAGTGCTTCGCGAAGAACCACCGCGTGGCCCACTTCGGGTAGGCCCGCCGCAGCACGGCCGTGATGAACGACGCGCACTGGCTCTGGTTGGTCCAGCTCTCGGGAACCCCCGGCCTGCCCCACCGGACCACGTTCCGCTGGGACGGGTCCTTGTAGACGTTCCGGTCGGCGGGGAGGTTGTCGATCAACCGCTCCGCGACGACCAGGTGCGCGGGCCGCCCGTCGGCGGACCGGTCCGCGGCACCGTGGAGAGCCGCCCGAGTGCTTCTCATGGTGGACCACGATAGGTGCGGGTGACGGCGCGCCCGGCGTCCGGGGGCAGGGCACCGCTGCTCCGCGGAGACCGCCGGGAGGGCCGCGACGACCGATCGAAGGGCTCTGACCAGCCGGGGAGCGCCCGGTGCCGCGACGGCCACCGCGTGTCGAGGTGTCCGCGCCCGCCCGCCAGACCGAAACGGTGTTCATGTGGCGAGACGCTCATCCACGCACCGTGACCGGCCATTAGGCTCGACCGTGCGGCCGGCGGACCGGGCGCGACGCGGAGCCTGGAGGCAGTTGCATGACGTTCACCGAGGGGCGGCAGAAGTGGCTGACCGTCGCCGAGGAGTTGGCGACGGCGTTGCGCGTCGACGCCGCCGAGCGCGATCGACTCGGCGGGTCCCCGGTGCGGGAGCTGGAGCTGCTCAAGCAGTCCGGCCTCCTGACGATCCCGGACTGGACGACCCAGCAGGCCGTCACCAGGGTGGTCGGCGCGGCGGACGCGAACATCGGGCACCTGCTCGGCTACCACTACCTCCAGATCTGGCGCAGCGGGCTGTTCGACACGCCCTTCGAGACCGGTGACAACCTGTTCTGGGCCGGTGTCAGCAACCCGCTCGACGCGGCGCTCCAGCTCACGCCGGTGGACGGCGGCTACGCCGTGGACGGGCGCAAGACGTTCGCCACCGGCGCCGCGCTGGCCGACCGGCTGGTCGTCAGCGCCACCCGCACGGACGACGGCGAGAAGCTGACGTTCCTGCTCGACGGCGGCGCGCCCGGCCTGTCGTTCGCGGGCGACTGGAACAACATGGGGCAGCGCCTCACCGCCAGCGGCGGCGTCGTCTTCGAGAAGGTGTTCGTGCCCGCCGCGAACGTGCTCGGCGTGCAACCCGACGGCGGCGGTTCGCCGCGCCTGTCGCTGGCCGCGCTGGGCTTCCAGCTCGTGCTGGCCCAGCTCCACGTCGCCATCGCCGAGGGCGCCCTGGCCGAGGCCGCCCGCTACACGCGGTCGACCACGCGGCCGTGGTTCCTCAGCGGCGTCGACAGCGCCACGGACGACCCGTACGTCCTCGCCACCTACGGCGAGCTGGTCGCGCAGGTCGAGGCGGCGGGCCTGCTCGCCGACCACGCGTCCGAGGCGCTGCTGGCCGCGTCCGACGCGGGCCCGGAGCTGACCGCCGACCAGCGCGGCGCGACGGCCGCCGCGATCTCGTCGGCCAAGGTCTTCTCGACGAGGGTCGTCAACGACACCACGTCCAAGGTGTTCGAGCTGTGCGGAGCCCGCGCGACGGCCTCCGGCTACGGCTTCGACCGGTTCTGGCGCAACTCCCGCACCCTGACCCTGCACGACCCGGTCAGCTACAAGGCGCGCGAGGTGGGGGAGTACTTCCTGACCGGCGGACGGGCACCGTTCACCGGGTACACCTGATGGAGCCGGTGCTCGCGAACAGCGTCCGGCTGGAGGCCGACGGCGTGCACGTCCTCGACCGCCGCGACTTCCCGTTCGAGCGGACGTGGGTGCGCTGCACCACGGTCGAGGCCGTCGCCAGGTCCATCGAGGACATGGTCACGCAGTCGTCCGGCCCGTACTTCGCGGTGCTGTGGGGCCTGGTCCTCGCGGCCCGCGAAGCGGCACCGCTGAACGCCGCCGACGCCCGCGCCCACCTCGGCCGCGCGGCCGAACGGCTGGAGAACACCCGCCGCACCAACAACCACCTGCGCAAGGCGGTCGCGGCCGTGCTGACGGCCGTGGACGCGGCGGGTCCGTGCACGGGCGCGGACCTCGAAGCCGCCGCGCTGGCGGGCGCGCGGGCAGGGGACGAGCGCTACCGCTCCCGCAGCCGCGCGCTGGGCACCGCCACCGCCGCACTGCTGCCCGACGACGCCTGCGTGCTCACCCACTGCTGGGCCGACCTCTACCTGACGGAGACCGTCTCCGCGGCCCAGCGCGATGGCAAGCGCTTGCGGTTCATCTGCACCGAGACCCGCCCGTACCTCCAGGGCGCCCGCCTCACGGCCGAAACCCTGGCCGAGATGGGCGTCGACACCACCGTCATCACCGACGGCACGGGCGCGGCCGTCCTCAGCTCCGGCGAGGTCGACGCGCTGGTCACGGCCGGCGACCGCGTCACCATGGACGGCCACGTCGTCAACAAGATCGGCACCCTGGGCCTGGCCGTGGCGGCGAGCGCGTTCGACGTCCCGTTCCACGCGCTGGTCCAGGCCCCCGACCGCCTGGCCCCCACGGCGTCCGACGTCCCCATCGAGTACCGCGACGGCGACGAGGTCCTGACCGCGCGGGGCACCCGCACCGCCAGCCACCGGGTGCGCGGCCACTACCCGGCGTTCGACATCACGCCGCCGAGGTTCGTCACGTCGATCGTCACCGACCGCGGCGTCTACGCCCCGGACCGCCTGGCCGACTACTACCGAGGAGAACAGCAGTGAGCACCCCCACGTGGGTAGTCCTGGACATCGAGGGCACCCTCAGCTCGACCGACCAGGTCCTCGTGGTCCTCTACGACTACGCCCGGCCCCGACTCGGCCCGTGGATCGACGAGCACCCCGACGACCCCGCCGTGGTCGAGGCGGTCGCCCAGATCCGCGAGCTGGCGGACCTGCCCGCGGACGCCACCACGGCCGACCTCGTCGCCGTGCTGCACGACTGGATGACCCGCGACCAGAAGATCGGCCCGCTGAAGACGTTGCAGGGCCTGATCTGGCAGCGCGGCTACGCCGAGGGCGACCTCGTGGCGGAGTTCTTCCCCGACGTCGTCCCCGCCCTCAGGGCCTGGCACGCGAGCGGTTCCCGGCTGGCCGTCTTCTCGTCCGGTTCGGTCGCGGGCCAGGTGGCGTTCTTCGCGCACACCACCGACGGCGACCTGACCCCGTTGCTGGAGCACCACTTCGACACCGTCAACGCGGGCCCGAAGCGCGAGGAGCAGTCCTACAAGACCATCGCCGCCGCCCTCGGCGCCGCACCCGACGACATCGTCTTCTACTCCGACGTCCCCGCCGAGCTCCACGCCGCCGCGGCGGCGGGCTGGGGGACCGTCGGCGTGGCCAGGATCGGTGAACCGTACGGCGAAGCCGACTTCACCCCGCACAGGACGGTCCGCGCGCTCCCGTGAACCTGGACGAAGCAGGTCGGGCCCTGGCCGCCGAGTGCGCCCGCTACACCGCCATGGGCTGGATGCGCGGCACCTCCGGCAACCTCTCGGTGGTGCTCGACCGCGACCCCCTCAGCCTGGCCGTCACGGTCAGCGGCAAGGACAAGGGCGAACTGACCGAGGACGACGTCGTGGTGATCGACGCCAACGGCGACACCACCGACCCGGTCAAGACCCCCTCGGCGGAAGCGGGCCTGCACGGCCGCATCGCCGCCGTCTCCGGCGCGGGCGCGGTGGTCCACGTCCACGCCGTGGCACCGGTCGTGGCGGGGGAGCACTGGCCGGACGGCGTTCCCCTGCGCGACCTGGAGATGCTCAAGGGCTTCGGCAGGGCCGCCCACGACGACGACGTCCTCATCCCCGTCGTGCCCAACTCGCAGGACATGCGCGTGCTGGGCGACGCCTTCGAAGCCTGCTACCGCGAGGACACGCCGGCCTTGATCGTGGCCCGGCACGGGGTGTACGTCTGGGGGGACGACCTGCACCAGGCCAGGCACCGGGCGGAATGCCTCGACTGGCTGCTCCGCTTCACCGTCGAAACGAGGAGGGCAACCCCATGACCCTGCTGACAGTCTGGCCCGACTCGGACCCGACAACGGTCCTCACCAGGACCAGCACCCCCGGCGACATCGCCGTGGAGCTGAAGCGGTTGGGCGTCCGCTACGAGAACTGGCCGGTAGCGGAAGGCCTACCGCCAACGCCGACGTCGGAAGAGGTGCTGGCCGCCTACCGCCCGCACGTGGACCGGGTGGTGGAGACCGAGGGCTACATCCTCGTGGACGCCATGCACATGACCCCCTCGACCGACCCGGAGTGGCAGGAGAACGCGGCCGAGGCCCGCAAGAAGTTCCTGGCGGAACACACCCACGACGACGACGAGGACCGCTTCTTCGCCAGAGGAGCAGGAGTCTTCTACCTCCACGTGGAGAACAAGGTCTACGGCATCCTCTGCGAAGCGGGAGACCTGCTCAGCGTCCCGAAGAACACCACCCACTGGTTCGACATGGGCACCACCCCGGACTACATCTCGATCCGCTTCTTCCACGACGACGACGGCTGGGTGGGCAACTTCACCGGCAGCAAGATCGCAGACGACTTCCCGACCTTCGACACCTTGATGGAGGGACACAGGTCCTCCCACCGGCCATCCACGACGGAACCGGCAGCCACGACCTGAGAAGCGCGGCCGATTTCACTCGGGGGGTTCGACCCTTGGCCTGTGTCGGGCAAAGGCTTCCCACCCGCCCTTTCCAGCCCGCCAAAGGGTCGGATCGAGGGGTCCCCGAGTCAAATCGGCCACACCGCGCCGGAACCGGCACGCTCACCCGTC
Organism: Umezawaea sp.; assembly: GCF_057122925.1. Classification (NCBI taxonomy): domain Bacteria; kingdom Bacillati; phylum Actinomycetota; class Actinomycetes; order Pseudonocardiales; family Pseudonocardiaceae; genus Umezawaea; species Umezawaea sp. The sequence goes on from NZ_DBNGPQ010000186.1 coordinate 49,754, forward strand.
CGCTGGAACAGGCACGCTCACCCTCCGAGCGAAGCCAACTCCCGAACCATGTTCCGCCGCGCGCCCGAACTCCAACGCTCCCGCGCCACCTCGGTGATGTACAAGGGCTCCCGCCCCACCAGCGACGCCAGCACAGCCGCCCGCCCCACCCGCCAGGCCTCCTCGGGCACGTGCGAGTACTCCAGCCGCACAGCAGCCCGGTACCGCTCATAACCAGCCGGATCAGAGCCCAGCACGGCCAGGTCGGCGTCGAGCAGCACCGCGGCGAGACGGTCCCCCGGCACGACCTCGTGCGTCAGCGTGGCCAACACCAACCCCTCCACCCGAGCCACGTCCGGGCCGGCGACTCCGGCAGCCGCCAACTGGTCCCGCACCCACTCCGCGGACCGCCGCTCGTCATCCCCCGGCTTCCCGTCGTACACCACGTCGTGGGCCAGCGCGGCCAACGTCACCACGGCGACCTCCCGAGCGGAACACCCGACGCACAGACCCACCGCGTCCCGCACGACCTGCCGCACGTGGTCGGCGTTGTGGTACGCCCGGTGCGGCTCCGTGTACCTCTCCCACAGGTCGGTCGGCCGGGGCACCCCACCCAGCACCCGAACGGCGTCGTCCCACAGCGCTTCCACGTCACACCCCACCGGGCAACGTCATCGTGAAGCAGGCCCCACCCTCGGGAGCGGGCCCGGCCGAGATCGTCCCACCCAACCGCGTGACCAACCCGTGCACCAGCGCCAACCCCACCCCCGTCCCCACCGGCCGCGTGGTCGAGTACTTGGCGTGCAACGCCCCCCGGTCGAACGCGATGGCGTAGTCCTCTTCGGACAGCCCCGGCCCACCGTCCCGCACCTGCACCACCGACCCGAGCGACAGCACCACCACCCGCCCGGCGGGCGTCACCCGGACCGCGTTCTCCAGCAACCCGTCCATCACCTGCCGCACCCGCCGGGCGTCGGTCGGCACCACCACCGGCGCGTCGGGCACCTCGAGGCTGAACAGCACCCCCTTGGCCGCGCACCGCGCGCGCCACACGTCGGCGGCGGCCCGCACGACCGGCACCAGGTCGACGGGCGTGACGTCCAACCGGAAGTCGTCCGCCCCCAGCCGGGCCAGGTCCAGCAGGTCCGACACCAGCCGGTCCAACCGCCGCGACTCCTCCTGGATGGTCCGCCCGACGGCGACCACGTCGGGCCCGGTCACCACCCCGTCGGCCAGCGACTCGGAGAACCCGATCACCGCCGTCAACGGCGTCCGCAGCTCGTGCGACACCGACAGCAGGAACTCCCGCTGCCGCGACTCGCTCCGCTGCAACGCGTCCGCCAACCCGTTGACCGCCCCGGCCACCTCGGCGACCTCCGTGGGCCCGTGCTCGGGCGCCCGCAGGTCCCGCCGCCCGGAACTCATCGCCAACGCCACCCCGGCGGTGCGGCGCAGCGGTCGCGACAGCAGGTTCCCCAGCACCAGTCCGGCCACCCCGGCGATCAGCAGGCCCAACCCCAGCGCCAGCGCGATGTTGCGCACCAGCTTCCGCGTGGTGGACGTCCCGTAGTCCGCCTCCTGCACCAGGGCGAACCGGTCGCGCACCTCCACGATCCACCCGCCGGTGACCCCGCTCGTCCGCCCCGCGTCCCGCACCGCCCGCACGGCGGTCGCGTCCCCGCGCAGCACGCCGTTGGCCCCGATCCGCACCACGGAGATCTTCTGCCCCTGCAACACGGCCACGACCCGCCCGCGCGGCGTCTCCCCGATCTGGTCGGCCACGGTGTCCGCCTGGTTCGCCAACGCCGTCCGGCTCACCTCACGGGCCGTGTTGACCACCAGCCGCACGGACACCAGCCCGGCGACGACCACCGCGATCCCGGCGACCGCGAGGCACAGCGCGGTGATCCGGAACGCCAGGCTGGACCTCACGGGGCCTCCACCGAGTAGCCGACGCCCCGCACGGTGCGGATCGGGCTGTGCGCGCCGAGCTTCGCGCGCAGCTGGGCGACGTGCACGTCCACGGTGCGGGTGCCCGCCACCGCCGCGTACCCCCACACCGCGCTGAGCAGCTGCTCCCGCTCGAACACCCGGCCGGGGTGCTTCATCAGGTGCGCGAGCAGCTCGAACTCGGTCGACGTCAGCGGGACCTCGTCCCCGCCCGCCCACACCCGCCGCCGCTCGGCGTCCAGCCTCACGGCACCGACGACGTGCTCGGGCGCGCTCGCGTGCGCACCGCGGCGGAGCACGGTGCGCACGCGAGCGGCCAGTTCACGCGGGCTGAACGGCTTGGTGACGTAGTCGTCCGCCCCCATCTCCAGGCCCAGGACGCGGTCCACCTCGTCGTCGCGCGCCGTCACGAACAGCACCGGCGTCCAGTCGCCCGCGGCCCGCATCGTCCGGCACACCTCGACCCCGTCGATGCCGGGCAGGCCGACGTCCAGCAGCACCGCGACCGGCTTCAACCGGCGCAGCGCCGCCAGCGCCGCCCGCCCGTCGGACTCGACGTGCACGCCGAACCCGTCCCGGCGCAGGTAGAGCGAGATCAGGTCGGAGATGGCGCGCTCATCCTCGACCACCAGCACGAGGCCGCGGGCAGACTGGTCCGGTTGCACGGTGGGCCATGCTGTCACGGTTCGTCGAGGTCGGCCTCGACGCCGTTCAGCGTCGACTCGATGCTGCTCAGCTCCGCGTCCGGGTTGCCGGTCGACGGGCTGGCCTCGTCCTGGCAGCCCGCGAGCCCCACCGCGGCCACGAGGGCGACGACGAGGGCCAGCGCTCTCACTTCGTGCCGCCGGGGTAGGCGCAGTGCTCGGTCTGGAACGCGTCGATCCGCTTCTGCGCGTCGGCCAGCTTCGTCACCCGCTCGCCCCGCACCTCCTTGCGCGCGTCGAACAGCTTGGCCTTCGACTCCTTGCCCGCGTCCCGAGCCGCCTTCGCCTGGGCCTCCAGCCACTTCGTCGAGCCGCGCGTGGAGGCGTCGCCGTTGATCCGGTCGGTGGCGGCCTTGATCCGCGCCTCGATCTTCGGCACGCGCTCCTCGCAGCGCTTCTTCACCTGCTCGGCGCTGATCGTCATGGGCGCGGGGCCCGTCGGGGTCTCGTCGGCGCCCGCCGTGCCGGACAGCGCGAGCCCCAGTGCCGCGGAGGTGCCCGCGACGGCGATGATTCGAGTCCAGGTCGTCATGGGGACGACCCTGCCGGGCTCGGGTGAGCGGATCGTGCGGCGAGTGTTCGGGTTCTGCAAGGACGTCAGGGCACCTGGTCCCGCCAGAGCAGCGCCACCCCGTGACCGGGCAGCAGCCACGACCGCACGTCCAGGTCGCCCAGCTCGTCCGCCCGCAGCCACCGCGCCGACGACGTGTTGGACCGGAACGTGAACGGCACGATCCGGAACTCCCTGGTGGGAGCGCTGTCGACGGCCAGCTCCTTCGCGTTCATGGTGATCCGCTCGACGTAGCAGGGGTACGGCGACTGCCAGTAGCAGTACCCGTCGTCGATGCGCTGCCTCGTCGTCGACCGCACGGTCAACCGCTCGATGGCGTGCACCACGTGGTCGTCGTCGGCGATCCCGCTCAGGTCGCACCGGAAGATCCGCAGGTCGCTCAGGTGGCTGCGCGGGTTCTGCCGGGGGAGCGGGCCCATCGCCTCGCGGAAGAACGTCAGGTAGTCGGCCCACTGGCCGAAGCTCACGTCGTGGAGGCTGATCCGGCTCGACTCGGCGACCCGGTGCTGGCCCTCGCCGTCGACGTAGTCGATGCCGATCCGCACCGAGTGGGCCATGTCCTCGGTCGAGTCCTGGAACAGCGCGGTGTCCGGGATGAACCACAGCTCGAACAGCGGCAGCCGGGACCCGTTGATGATCGAGTCCCGGAGCAGGGCGTTGCTGGTGGCGAAGATGACGAACTGGTCCACGGCGACGTTCTTGCGGAAGCTGTAGCTCACCGTCGACGTCAGGTGGTAGGTCTCGTGGTCGACGGCCCGCAGCTCGTAGTCCACCGTCGTGCGGGTGCTGATCGTCAGGTCGCCGCCGAGCGGGCGCAGGCCCTCACCGCCGAGCACGCCGGTGAGCACGTCGTCGTTCGCGTCGTTCTCGCCGTAGATGGACGACAGGAACGTCCGCATCACCTGTTGCGGCAGCAGGGTTTCCACGATGCCCGGCCCGGCGATCCTGGCGATCTCCGACAGCAGCCTGCGGTGCAGGTACACCTCGTAGACGGTCATCAGGAACGCGGCGATGACGAGCAGCGGCCAGAGTTCGAACAGCAGGCGGTGCACGACGAGCTGCCAGTCGTCGTCGGCGGGACGCCAGAGCAGCACGACGGCCAGGTCGACGGCGGCGAACGCCGCCAGCCCCAGGGCAGCGAGGAGCACGCTTCGCCTGCCGCGCGGACGAAGGGCGCCCTGACCTGCCCGATCGTCCGTCACGCCGTCAGGTACCCCTCTCACCGCCCTGCACTCCCATGGTGGGAGCGGGACCGGCGATCCACCAGGTCCGTTCGGCTGATCTGCCCCCTACGGCTCCTTGATCCACTCAGGTTCGTCGTCGCCGTCACCGGCGTAGGTGCTCAGCGTGGCGCCCGTCTCCGGGCTCAGGTCGAGGTACAGCCCGAGCAGGTGCGTCGTCATGGCCGCCCGCGCGCCCGCCTGGTCGCCCCTGCGGAGGAACCAGACGATCTGGTTGTGGTCGTTGACGGACCGGTTGTGCACCTCGCGGGTCGCGTGGCCGTGCCACCGGAAGTCCCGAAGCTGCGGCTCCAACGCCTGGTAGGACTGCTCGAACAGCACGTTGTGGCTCGCGCGGACGATCGCGCCGTGGAACGCCTCGTCCGTCCGCAGCAGCTCGTGCTTGTCCGTGTGCGGCGCCTCCTGGTGCTTGGCGCTCAGCTTCGCGATCTCGTCCAGCTCACCCGGCTCGGCCCGCATCGCGGCCATGCTCGCCGCCGTCGTCTCCAGCGCGATCCGCATCTCCAGCAGGTCCGTCGGCCGGTAGCGGTGCGTGCCGAGACCGCCGAGCGGCTCCTCGGCCGGGGAGGTGTCGGTCGACCGCACGTACCAGCCAAGACCGCGCTTGACCTCGACGAACCCCTGGATCTGAAGGCGCTGCAACGCGGTCCGCAGCGAACTGCGCGCGACACCCATCCGGTTCGCCAGCTCGGGCTCGGTCGGCAGCCGGTCGCCGACGGCGAACTCGCCGCCCGCGATCTGGGCGCTCAGCTTGTCGGCGATCACGTCCGGGAGCGGGCGGCGTGAATCCGCGGAGAGCGCCCACTCGTCGCTCTTCGCCGCGGGCTCGCCCGGCTCGGCGCTCATCGTCGACGACCTCTCTGCGTGGCGAAAAGCATTCTCAACAGCGTAGGGCAGTCCGACAACCGAGGCAAGTTGTCTGGCAGCAAGATGTAGGTTGACAGACAACCGACATGGCAGGAGGATTCAGGTGGGACAACCCGGCACCCCGGTTGCCCCGGCCGCCCACCCACCGGAGGTCGTCATGCCCGCGACAAGCGCAGTAGGAATCGCCGTAGTGGCCGCCATCGCCGTGATGGCCATCGGCTGGAGGACGTTGCTCACCATGTTCGTGCTGGCGGTGGTCGCCTTCACGATCGTCGGCCTGGTCAACGTGGTGAACATCTTCTCGGCCTGACCACCCGCGCGGCTTGGTGGGGCGAGTGCCCCGCCAAGCAGTCGGTTGTCAGACAAGCGGGGCGTTGTCTGGCGAGTACCCGGATGGAGTAGTGTGCGCGCACTGTCCGTCGGGGGCCGTGATATCGGAGTCGTCGTTGGCGCCGGACCTAGTTGCAGTGCACGCGGCCTTCGCGAGGCCCGATGAGATCGTCGCCGAGCGCCGCGCGCTCTACCGCCTCGCCGCCGAGCTGATCGGCGTCGCCGGTCCCGTCCCCGACGACGTGCTCGACAGCCCCCTGGTCCGCCACCGGCTCGGCGGTGCGCTCGCGGGCCAGGTCGACCTGGCCGGTCGGGACCTGGCCGTGGACCGGGCCGCGGTCGGCGACGTCGTGGACGCGGGGCTGCCCGTCGTCGCCGACCCGGTGGCGCGGGACGCGCTGGCCGACCTGCTGCGCATCATCGGACCGGTCGCGGGCCTGCGGCTGGTGACCTCGGCCGACGAGGGGTTCGACGACGTCCTGGCCGTCGTCGCCGACGGTGTCCGGCTCGTGCGCGAGGCCGGGGGAGCGCTCGCCGAGGACCTGCTGACCCACGTGGACCTCCTCGCCGTCGTGGACCCGGCGACGGCGGGCGGACTGGTGTCGGCCTCCTCCCGGTACTTCCCCGGTCTGGTCGTCGTCGCGCGCCCCGGCTCGGCGTTCGAGGTCGCCGAGGCGCTGATTCACGAGGGTGCGCACGAGAAGTTCTTCGACCTCGCGATAACTCGCCGTTTCTTCCACGTTAATTCCGATGAAGTGGAGGAGTTCACCCCATCGTGGTCGGGGGCGCGGTGGCCGTTCGAGCAGGTGTTCGCCGCGTGGCACGCCTACCTTTGTCTGGCCCAGTTCGAGCGGGGCTCGAACGGTCTGCCCGCCGGGCCGGACTCGCTGCTCCCCGTCGCCGAGAAGCGTGCCGCCGAGATCGGCGAATGGCTGCGGGAACACGCATTGCACCTGCTCCAGGATGCGCGGACCATGCTGGGTGACCTCCTGGAACGGCCTGTTCCGCAGGCATCTAGTATCCCGTCGAGGTCAATGCCCTCGTCCTATTCGTACGTGACGAATCCAGCAGTGCGTTCGAGCGGTTTGTTGCCGACCGGTCGCACCGTGGTCGGACGTACTGGTTCACCGCCCGAATTGTTCTGGTTGGAAAACGATTCAGCAGCAGTCCTCGACCTCCTGGTCCGCCAGACCGGTGGACCCCGGACCGGGGACGACCTCGTCGCAGCACGAGCGTTGTGGGACGTCGAGGAGAACCAGGTCCTGGAGCGGTTGACCACCGCGCTGGGAATGCTCGCCGACTACCAGCTGATCGACACAGCCCCCGCATCAGAGGAAGACACCAACAGCACATGAGCCCCAACGATCGTCGAGTGGTGCCGAACCACTCCCTCGGTGTGCCGCCGCAGCAGCCCGCGGTCGGCGTTCCCGCACCGCAGTTCCCCGCAGGTGTCGGGCACGTGGGGCAGCCGGTCAACCCGGTCGACTTCTTCCGCCGAATGCCCGGTGGCGGCACGGTCTACGTGAAGGCCGCCGCGCCCGAAGCGACGGACTGAGCCCCGCGGCTCGCGCGGTGACCGCGAACCCGGTGGGGTCGAGGTCACCGCGCTAGTGCGGCCGGTCCACCGGCGGCACCAGCGCCGCTTCGAGCTGCTCGTCGGCCGCGTCCCGGTACTCCGGGAAGCGGCGCTCCAGCACCGTCAGCCACCCGGCCGCGTGCAGTCTCCGCAGCCGCAGGGGGAAGGCGAGTCCACCGCGCGGCACCGGGTAGCCGCTCGCCGCCGCCATCCCGTCCAGCCTGCCCGTCAGGGCCAGGCACGCCAGGTCCCACGTCACGGGGCCGCGCCAGGTGTCCTCGAAGTCGTTCCAGACCGGCCCGTTCGCCGTCATCAGCAGGTTTCCGGGGTGGGCGTCGCCGTGCAGCGGCTGCACCTCGTCGGCGGGCCACCGCTCCACCAGCGCGTCGCGCACGGCCGTGAACGAGTCCAGCTGGTCCGCGGGGCGGGTCCACCCGGCTCGGGCGGCGTCGATGTCGGCCAGCGGGCCGCGGTCGGGCAGCGGGCCGGGGTAGGAGCGCAGCTCGGCGTGCAGGTCGGCCAGGCGGGGCGCGAAGTCGGTCGGCACCCACGTCGGGTCGTGCGCGACCCACTCGGCGAAGCTGACGACCATGCCGTCGTGGGTGAACGGCCCGGCGGGCACCTCGTCGGGCGGGCCGACGACCGGCACGCCCCGCCCCGCCAGGTAGGCCGTCACGTCCACCGCGCGCCGGAAGTGCTCGGCCACGTCCACCCGCGCCAGCGCCGTGCTGGTCGCGACCCGCGCCACGACCGGGGCCGGGCGCAGGTGGACCAGGAGGTTGCTGACGTCGCGCAGCACCACCGGGTCGGACGCGCGCAGCCCCAGCGAGCCCGCGACGGCCACCGCGGCGCGCACGCCGCGCCGGGTCAGCTCATCCACGGCCGGACACGTTGGCGGTCAACTGGCGCAGGGAGACCCGGAGCCGCTCGACCTCGGCCTCCGGCAGGCCGATCGCGGCGCCGATGGCGGGGGTGATGGAGCTGGTGGCCTCGCGCATCCTCGACCCCTCGGGCGTCAGGCCCACCTGGACCGAGCGCTCGTCGTCGATCCGGCGCTGCCTGGTGATCAGGCCCGCGGCCTCCAGGCGCTTGAGCAGCGGGGTCAACGTGCCGTAGTCGAGCTGGAGGGCGTCGCCGAGGTCCTTGACCGGCATGGACTCCCGCTCCCACAGCGCGACCATCACCAGGTACTGGGGGTAGGTGAGGCCCAGGTCCTGGAGCAGCGGTCGGTAGGCGGCGGTCAGCGCCCTCGACGCCGCGTAGAGCGCGAAGCACAGCAGGTCGTCGACGGCTGACGTGCGGTCTTCCGGAGTCGTGGTCATCGGTCATCCCTTCCAGGTCGCTCCACCCATGATGCCACGCACGCCAGTAGTATGCATACAAGTAACTTGCACACGAGTTAAACGTGCGCTAGCTTTGCGTCATCGGTCACGACCCGAAGGAGAACGAGATGAGCACCAACCCCACCGTCGTCCTGGTCCACGGCGCGTTCGCGGACGGTTCGAGCTGGGCCCCGGTCGTCGAGCGCCTCCGCGCCCAGGGCATCGAGTCCCTCGCGGTCGGCAACCCGCTCCGCGGCCTCACCCACGACGGCGACTACGTGGCGAGCGTCGTCAACCAGATCGACGGCCCGGTCGTGCTGGTGGGCCACTCCTACGGCGGCCCGGTCATCACGCACGCGGGCTCGAAGGCGGAGAACGTGAAGGGCCTGGTCTTCGTGGCCTCGTTCGGCATCGACGAGGGCGAGAGCGCGCTCGGCTCCGTCGCCGGGTTCCCCGAGGTCGAGCTGGGCACGTCGCTCGTGCCCCGGCAGTTCCCGACCGCCGACGGCACCGGCACCGAGTTCACGATCCGCCAGGACGCGTTCGCCAGCGTGTTCGCCGCCGACCTGCCCGCCGAGTTCACCGCCACGGCCGCCGTCAGCCAGCGCCCGGTGGCGCAGGACGCGCTCGGTGAGCCGCTGGGCGTCGAGCCCGCCTGGAAGACCCTGCCCTCGTGGTTCGCCGTGGCGACCGCCGACAACGCCATCCACCCGGACTCGCAGCGCGCCGCCGCGAAGCGCCTCGGCGCCACCACCGTCGAGGTCGACGGCGGGTCGCACGCCATCGCCGTGTCCCGCCCCGACGAGGTCGCCGGCCTGATCGTCGCCGCCGTGCGCGCGGTCGCGTAACCACGGCCCGGAAAGGGGGCCCGCCGACATCGGCGGGCCCCCTTCGGCGTGCTCGGACCTCGGTCAGGAGCTGGGTCACCCTGTCGATCTCCGCCCGCCGCGAACCGCCCGACCTCGTCGTCGGAGCCTGCCGCCGGCTGCCGGTCCGCGGTGCCGAGGGCTCCCCGGTGGTGCTCGACCGTCGCGGTCGGCCAGGCGCGGTCGAGGTCCGCGCCGGTAGGTGCCGTGGCGGGGCGGGCGGCTCCACAAAGCCGCGGCGCGCGCAACCGGGACAGGTCGGGAGCGCGCCACGCGGGTGGCCGCTCACGAGGGCTGCGGGTGACCGGCGCGGCTTCGGCGACCGTCGTCGCGAGGCGGACGCCGCCCCTGGTCAGGTGCGGCGCGAGCAGGCCGAGGGCCGTGACGGCCAGACCGGGGCACGGGTGCGGCCCGCCGTCGTGCTCCTCGTGGTCCGCGGGCGCCGGGTGGGGGTCCACGGCGGACGTCCCCGCGGTGGAAGCCGCGTGGACCGGGGCGGCGAGCCGGTCCGCGGAGAACACGCGGAACGGCGGCGCGGGCACCACCGGGCCCCGTGCGAGCACGGGGCGACCTCACCCGCCGAGCGGGTGTGACCTGGGCTACGTGCGCGCGAGGTGGTCATCACCCCATCACGCCGTCCCCGGTAGCGCGGTCTACGATCCGGTGAGCCACTGGGCGGTCCTCGCCGTTCGATGGCGCCCGAACGACGTTGGTCCCACCAAGGCCACCATGTAGGTGAACAGTGCAGGAGGCACCGTGACGGCCGTAGCCCCGCAGCCGATCGCTACGCGTCCTTTCCCGGCGCGCGAAGCGGTCAAGGGTTCGTTCCTGCTGCGGATGTTCCGCACCACGGACCACAAGCAGATCGGCATCCTTTACCTGGTCACGTCCTTCGCCTTCTTCATGGTGGGCGGCGCGATGGCCATGCTGATCCGCACCGAGCTGGCTCAGCCCGGAATGCAGTTCCTGTCCAGCGAGCAGTACAACCAGCTCTTCACGATGCACGGCACGGTGATGCTGCTGCTGTACGCGACCCCGATCGTGTTCGGCTTCGCGAACTTCATCCTGCCGCTCCAGATCGGGTCGCCCGACGTGGCGTTCCCCCGGCTCAACGCCTTCTCGTACTGGCTGTACCTCTTCGGCGGCCTGATCGTGATGTCGGGCTTCGTGACGCCCGGCGGCGCCGCCGACTTCGGCTGGTTCGCCTACACGCCGCTGAGCAACGCCATCCACTCGCCCGGCGTCGGCGCCGACCTGTGGATCACGGGTCTGGCCATCGGTGGTCTCGGCACGATCCTCGGTGCCGTGAACATGATCACCACGGTGGTCTGCCTCCGCGCGCCCGGCATGACGATGTTCCGGATGCCGATCTTCACCTGGAACATCCTGGTGACGAGCATCCTCGTGCTGCTGGCCTTCCCGATCCTGACCGCGGCCCTCTTCGGCCTGCTGGCGGACCGGCACCTCGGCGCGCACGTGTTCGACCCGGCCAACGGCGGCGTGATCCTCTGGCAGCACCTCTTCTGGTTCTTCGGTCACCCGGAGGTCTACATCGTCGCCTTGCCGTTCTTCGGCATCGTGTCGGAGGTGTTCCCGGTGTTCAGCCGGAAACCGATCTTCGGCTACAACGGCCTGGTCTACGCGACGCTGGGCATCGCGGCGCTGTCCGTGGCCGTGTGGGCGCACCACATGTACGCCACCGGCGCCGTGCTGCTGCCGTTCTTCGCGTTCATGACGTTCCTCATCGCGGTCCCGACCGGCGTGAAGTTCTTCAACTGGATCGGCACGATGTGGAAGGGGCAGTTGACCTTCGAGACCCCGATGCTGTTCAGCATCGGCTTCATCGTGACGTTCCTCTTCGGTGGTCTGTCCGGCGTCCTGCTGGCCGCCCCGGCGATCGACTTCCACGTCTCGGACACGTACTTCGTGGTGGCGCACTTCCACTACGTGCTCTACGGCACGATCGTGTTCGCCACGTTCGCGGGCATCTACTTCTGGTTCCCGAAGATCACCGGCCGGATGCTCGACGAGCCGCTGGGCAAGCTGCACTTCTGGACCACGTTCCTCGGCTTCCACGCGACGTTCCTCGTCCAGCACTGGCTGGGCAACGAGGGCATGCCGCGCCGGTACGCCGACTACCTGGCCAGCGACGGCTTCACCACGCTGAACACGATCTCCACGATCGGCGCGTACATCCTCGGAGCCTCGACGCTGCCGTTCATCTGGAACGTCTTCAAGAGCTACCGGTACGGCGAGGTCGTGACGGTGGACGACCCGTGGGGCTTCGGCAACTCGCTGGAGTGGGCCACGTCGTGCCCGCCGCCGCGGCACAACTTCACCGAGCTGCCCCGGATCCGCTCCGAGCGCCCGGCGTTCGAGCTGCACTACCCGCACATGATCGAGCGCATCCACAACGAGGCGCACGTGACGTTCACCGGCAAGACCATCCCGCACGAGGAGGCCACCCCGGCCCTCTCCGAGATGGCCACGCACGTCGTGGAATCCGGTACGGCTTCCGGCGCTGCCGAACCCGACCACAAGTAACCTGAGCGCAGGTTCAACGTTGAGCCCCGACAGCCGCCATGGCTGTCGGGGCTCTTCGCATTCCGGAGGAGTTCAGTGAACATGGCCAAGGCCACGCCAGTGCTGATCACGGTCACCGGACCGGACAAACCGGGGGTGTCGTCGGTGCTGTTCGCGGTGCTGACGCGCCACGGCGTCGACGTGCTCGACGTCGAGCAGGTCGTCATCCGAGGTCGGCTGGTGCTGGGGGTGCTCGTCGAGGCCGACCACGACCCCGAGGGTCTCCAGGAGGCCGTCGAGCAGGCGATGGCGACGGTGTCCATGCACGTGGAGATCGAGCTGGGCGCGGACTCGAAGCGGACCGCGCGGCTGGAGTCCAGCCACGTGCTGATCGTGCTCGGCCGCCCGGTGACCGCGCGGGCGTTCACCGAGGTCGCGCGCAGGCTCGCGTCGCTCGGTGTGAACATCGACGCGATCCGCGGCGTGGCCGACTACCCGGTGACGGGTCTCGAACTGCGGGTCTCGGTCGCCGAGGACACCGAGGACAGCGACGCGCAGCTGCGTTCGGCGCTGGCCGACGTGTCCGTGCGGGTCGGCCTGGACGTGGCCGTGGAACGCGCGGGCCTGGCCCGGCGGGCGAAGCGGCTGGTCGTGTTCGACGTCGACTCCACGCTCATCCAGGGCGAGGTCATCGAGATGCTGGCCGCGCACGTCGGGTGCGAGGACAAGGTCCGCGACATCACCGAGGCCGCCATGCGCGGCGAACTGGACTTCACCGAGTCGCTGCGCCGCCGCGTCGCCCTGCTGGAGGGGCTGCCGGAGGAGGTGCTGGACGAGGTCGGCGCGAACCTGGAGCTGACGGCGGGCGCCCGCACCACCATCCGCACGCTCAAGCGGCTCGGCTTCCGCTGCGGCGTCGTGTCCGGCGGTTTCACCAGGGTCATCCGGGGCCTGGTCGAGGAGCTGTCGCTGGACTTCTGCGCGGCCAACGAGCTGGAGGTCGTCGATGGCGAGCTGACCGGTCGCGTGGTCGGCGACGTGGTCGACCGGGCGGGCAAGGCCGTGGCGCTGCGCCGGTTCGCCGCCGAGGCGGGCGTGCCGCTGGCGCAGTGCGTCGCGGTCGGCGACGGCGCCAACGACATCGACATGCTCGGCACCGCCGGTCTCGGGGTGGCGTTCAACGCCAAGCCCGCGCTGCGCGAGGTCGCCGACACCGCCCTGTCCCACCCGTTCCTGGACGCCGTGCTGTTCGTGCTCGGCGTGACCAGGGGCGAGGTCGAGGCCGCCGACGCGGCCGACGGCCTGGAGCTGGTCCGGCCGTGAACGAGGTGCTGGACCTGCTCGTCGGCCGCGGCTACTCGACGGACGAGGAAGACCCCGCGCTGGTGCGCGCGATGCCCGTGGTGCTGCGCATCGAACGGGCCGAGCCGCCGACCAGGACCGCGGTACTGGAGGCCGCCGCCGCGGCGGCCATCGCCGTCTGCCTCGACCCCCGCGCCGAACCGGACGGGGAGTGGCACGACGAGGTCGTGAGCTGGGTGCGCGGTCGCATCCGCAAGGTGTCGCGCCGGGCCCGCGGCGCGCACTGGGAGGCCGTCCAGGCGCTCCCCGGCGTGACGATCTCGGTGAACGGGGCCGAGGCGCGGGCGCTGGTGCCCGGCCTGGTCGTGGAGGCGCCGAAGGAGCTGACCCGGTTGCAGATCTCCGGCAGCGAACTGCCGGAGGACGAGCCGGGTCCGGTGCCGGAGGACGTGCCGGTGCTGTGGCTGAACCCGAAGGTGCCGATGACGGCGGGCAAGGCCGCGGCGCAGGTCGGCCACGGCACGATGCTGCTCGCGCCGACGCTGTCGGAGGAGCGGCTGAAGTCGTGGGCGGCGAACGACTTCCGCACCGCCGTGCGCACGCCGTCGGTCGAGAGGTGGCGGGCGCTGCTGGACGCGGGCGCGGTGGCCGTGCGGGACGCGGGGTTCACCGAGGTCGAGCCGGGCACCACGACGGTCGTCGCCGAGTGGCCGGAGGAGCGACCGGATGTTTGGGAAGCGTCCGAATTGGGGTAAAGACGGCCTGTGGGCCTATTCGACACGCTGGACGACCGCCTGGGAGACCGACTGGAGAGCGTGCTGTGCGCTCACCACGATCGGCGTCTGACGAAGCTCGGCTGGGGCGAGGTGCTCGGTGACGGCGTGACGGGGTGGTTCTCACCCCGTTCGCCGGTCCGCCACGGCAACCGGATCCGGGTGCTCGTCGACGGATCGGAAGCCCTCCCGATGATCGCTTCGGCGATCGAGGGGGCCCGGTCGCACGTCCACATCGCCTCGTGGTGCGCGGAACCCGACTTCCGGTTGAGCCGCGAACCGGGCGAGCCGACGTTCGGCGAACTGCTCACCACCGTGGCCGACCGGGTTCCGGTGCGGCTGCTGCTGTGGGCCGGTCCGCCGGTGCCGATGTTCGAGCCGACCCGCAAGCGCGTGCTGCGCAACCAGAAGCGCTTCACGGAGAACAGCGCGGTCCAGTGCGTGCTCGACGCCCGCGAGCGGACGATGCACTGCCACCACGAGAAGATCGTGGTCGTGGACGACGAGGTCGCGTTCGTGGGCGGCATCGACTTCACCGCGCTGGAGGGCGACCGCCACGACAGCCACGAGCACCCGGCCGAACGCCCCATCTGCTGGCACGACCTCAGCTCGCGGATCGAGGGGCCCGCGGTGGCGGACGTGGCCGAGCACTTCCGCAGCCGCTGGACCGAGGTGGCGGGCCAACCGCTGCCGAAGCCCGCGGTCCCCGCTCCCGTCGGAACGTCGTCGGTGCAGGTGACGCGCACGGTGCCGGAGCGCAACTACGACTTCTCCCCGCGCGGCGAGTTCACCATCCTCGACTCCTACCTGCGCGCCCTGCGCAGCTCGGAGCACCTGGTGTACCTGGAGAACCAGTTCCTCTGGTCACCGGAGATCGCCGAGGTCCTGATCGACAAGCTGAAGAACCCGCCGAACGACGACTACCGCGTGGTGCTGGTCCTGCCGCGCAAGCCCAGCAACGGGTCCGACACCACCAGGGGGCAGCTCGGGCGGCTCCTGGACGCCGACGACGGCGGGCGCAGGCTCGTCGCGTCGACCATCCACACGCACGACGGTCAGCACAGCGCGCAGGTGTACGTGCACGCCAAGCTGGGGATCGTCGACGACCGCTGGCTCACCGTCGGTTCGGCCAACCTCAACGAGCACTCGCTGTTCAACGACACCGAGGTCAACGTCGTCACCGACGACCCGGCGGTCGCGCGGGAGACCAGGCTGAGGCTCTGGTCGGAGCACCTGCAACGTCCGGTGAACGAGATCGACGGCAACCCGGCCGAGGTGGTCGACCGGATCTGGCGGCCCACGATGGAGGGTGACGGCAGGCTGACCGAGCTGCCCGGTGTCTCCCGGCGGGCCGAGCGGTTGCAGGGGCCGCTGCGCGGCCTGCTCGTGGACGGTTAGCCGACGCTCCTCGCTACTTCCCGGCTTCCACGGCCGCGTCCAGGCGCTTCAGCGCCGCCCGCACGACCTCGGGGTCGTACGTGGTCCAGTACGGCGGGAGCGACGCCCGCAGGAACCCGCCGTAGCGGGCGGTCGCGAGCCTCGGGTCGAGGATCGCCACGACCCCCTTGTCGTTCATCGACCGCAGCAGCCGCCCGGCGCCCTGCGCCAGCAGGAGCGCGGCGTGCGTCGCCGCGACCGTCAGGAACCCGTTGCCGCCGCGCTCGGACACGGCCTTCTGCCTGGCCGACGCCAGCGGATCGTCGGGGCGGGGGAACGGGATCCGGTCCATGACCACGAGTTGCAGCGAGGGGCCGGGCACGTCCACGCCCTGCCACAGCGACAGCGTGCCGAACAGGCAGCTCCTCGGGTCCTCGGCGAACTTCTTCACCAGCTGCCCGGTGGCGTCGTCGCCCTGGCAGAACACGGTGTACTCCACCTTGTCCCGCAACGCCTCCGCGGCGGCCTTGGCCGCGCGCATCGACGAGAACAGGCCCAGGGTGCGCCCGCCCGCCGCGTTGACCAGACCTTCGATCTCGTCCACGTAGGACGGTGGCAGGCCGTCGCGGCCGGGAGGCGGGAGGTGCCGCGCCACGTACAGGATCCCGCTGCTGCCGTGCTGGAACGGGGAACCCACGTCCAAGCCGGTCCAGCGGATGGGGGCCGAGTCGGACGGCGGTTCCTTCTCGGTCGCGGTGCCCTCGGCCCTGCGGTTCTGGGAGGACGCCGGGAGACCCCACTGGCGGGCGAGCGTGTCGAACGTGCCGCCCAGCGTCAGCGTCGCCGACGTCAACACGGTGGTGCGCTTGCCGAACAGCTTCTCGCGCAGCAGGCCGCCCACGCCCAACGGGGCGACGCGGAGGGTCGGCGCACGGCCCCGGTCGGCGAAGTCGCCGGACACCCAGACGACGTCGCGCTCGTCGTCGAACGCGTCGAGGATCCGCACGGCCCCGTCGTGGACCTCCTCCAGCAGCGACAGCGCCAGCTTGCGGTTGGTCGCGCCCTCGACGTCCTCCTTGCGCTCCGGGCCGAGCGAGGAGATGCACGCGTGCGAGGCGTCCCGCACCGCCGCGAGGGTGCCCGCCAGCGCGCGCGGCAGCTCGTCCATGCGCCCGACCGGCAGGTCCTCCAGCAGCATCGCCAGGCCCTCACTGGCCTCGACCATCCGGTCGGCGACGCTCTGGTCGATCAGCCTGCCGCACCGGCGCGCCGCTGACGCGATGGCCGCCGCGCTCAGCTCCTCGGTGGCCACGGACGTGACCCGGTCCACCAGGTCGTGCGCCTCGTCGATCACGACCACGTCGTGCTCCGGGAGGACCTGGAAACCCTCGATGGCGTCGATCGCGAGCATCGCGTGGTTGGTCACCACCACGTCGGCCTTGCCCGCCTCGGCGCGGGCGCGTTCGGCGAAGCAGTCGACGCCGATGGGGCACTTCGCCACGCCCAGGCACTCCCGCGCGGTGACGGAGACCTGCTTCCACGCCTGCTCCGTGACGCCGGGGACCAGCTCGTCGCGGTCGCCCGTCTCGGTCTCCGAGGACCACTCGTGGAGGCGCTTCACCTCGCGGCCGAGGCGGGAGACCGCGAACGGGTCGAAGAGGGCGCCGTCGTCCGGCTCCTCCGGGGCGCCGGAGTGCAGGCGGTGCATGCACAGGTAGTTGCGGCGACCCTTGAGGATGGCGAAGTTGGGTTCGCGGCCCAGTTCCTTCTTGAGCGCCTTCGAGAGGCGGGGGAGGTCGCGGTCCACCAGTTGGCGCTGGAGCGCGATCGTGGCCGTGGAGATCACGACCGTCGCCTCCTCGGCCACGGCGTGGCGGAGGGAGGGGACCAGGTAGGCCAAGGACTTCCCGGTGCCGGTGCCCGCCTGCACGGCGAGGTGCTCGCCGGTGCGGATGGAGTGGTCCACCGCCTCGGCCATCTCGACCTGGCCCTGGCGTTCGGCCCCGCCTACCGAGGTGACGGCGGTGGCTAGCAGGGCTCGGGTGTCGGGGATCGCGGTCTTGGCGGGCACACCGGAGAAGGTACCCGGAGGGGGTGACGGTTTTGCGGTTGGTGGGGTTCGGGGGGTGCTGGTTCCGGGGGACCCGGTGGTTGCTGGTTCGGGGGACCCGGTGGCCGCTGGTTGCGGTGGATCGGGGTGCTGCCGGTCTGTCTGAACGGGTGCCTGCCGGTTCGTCGGATCGGGGTGCTGGTCCGTGGATCGGGCTGCTGCCGGTCCGTGGGATCCGGGTGCTGCCGGTCCCAGCGGGGTGGCCGATGTGACTCGGGGACCCCTCGATCTGCCCCTTTGACCGGGCTCAAGGGCAGGTGGTGACCACCTGCCCGATCCACCAGGGCAAGGGGCAAATCCCCCGAGCAAACTCGGCCTTGGTTCAGGGAAGGCCCTGCGTTGCCCTTGCTGGGTCTTTGTTGGCCTGTGTTGGGTCTTTGTCGTGGTGGCTACTTGGTGCGGCGGACGAGTGCCCAGGCTGCTGGGAGCAGGCCTGCTGCCGCGGCCACCTTGAGGGCGTCGCCCAGCAGGAACGGGATCACGCCCACCGCCAGTGCCCTGCTGAGGTTGATGTCCACCGCCGCCATGAGCCACGGGACGCCGAAGGCGTAGATGACCAGGTTGCCGAGGATCATGGTGCCCACCGTGCGCAGCGGGGTTCGGTCTCCTCCGCGGCCTGCCAGGGTGCCCACCAGGGCTCCTGCGAAGACGAAGCCGACGACGTAGCCGAGGGAGGCCGGGGCGCCCGATGCTCCACCCTGGAACCAGGGGACGCCTGCCGCGCCCGCGATCAGGTAGAGGAGCATGGACGTCGCTCCGCGTCGCCAGCCCAGCGAGGCTCCCACCAGCAGCGCGGCGAAGGTCTGGCCGGTGATCGGTACCGGGCTGCCCGGCACCGGGAAGGCGATCTGGGCGGCCGCACCGGTCAGCACGGCGCCCCCGATGACCAGCGCCACGTCTCGGGCGATGGAGCCGGGCACGAAGTCGGCCAGTACCGCACGGCGGGGAATGGCTAGCACGGACACGGAGACCTCCCGGTGTGGTCGCGGCAACGTCAAGGCAGGTTAACCGGGGGTTGGGGCTCGGAGCCCCGTCCGCATCGACAAGTTGCGAACCTCACGCTCGTCGGGGGCCGGTTATTCGGTTGCGGTCGTTGCTACCTTCGAGTTTTGGTCGCCGATTCTGGGAGAGACGGCATGTCCCGAAAGACCTGTGTTGCGCCGGTTCCGCACGTGACGACCGAACACAGGGGACACGCACGTCATGAAGACCGTGAACATCGGGATCCTCGCCCATGTTGACGCCGGGAAGACCAGCCTGACCGAACGGCTGCTGCACGCCACGGGGGTCATCGACCACGTGGGCAGCGTCGACCGCGGCGACACCCAGACCGACACCGACGACCTGGAACGTCGACGGGGCATCACGATCCGCTCGGCGGTCGTGAGCTTCACCGTCGACGACGTCAAGGTCAACCTGATCGACACCCCCGGCCACCCGGACTTCATCTCCGAGGTGGAACGGGCCCTCGCCGTGCTCGACGGCGTGGTCCTCGTCGTCTCGGCGGTGGAGGGCGTCCAGGCCCACACCCGACTCCTCATGCGCACCCTCGTCAGGCTCGGGATGCCCGTGCTGGTGTTCGTGAACAAGATCGACCGCCGCGGCGCGCGGTACCTGGTGCCCGACCTGCGCGCGCTGGCGTCGGGGATCGTCCCGCTGAGCACCGTGTCCGCCATCGGGAGCGCGGACGCCTCCCCGGTGCCGCGCGGGTTCGCCGCCGACCTGGCCGAGCACGACGACACGTTCCTGGCGCGGTACCTCGACACCACCCTCACCTACGACGACTGCCGGGCCGAGCTGGCCAGGCAGGCCACCACCGGTCGTCTGCACCCGGTGTTCTTCGGCTCGGCCGTGACCGGGGCCGGGGTGCCGGAACTGGTCGACGGCATCACGCGGTACTTCCCGCTCAACTCCCCTTCGGACGGTCTGCGCGCGACCGTGTTCAAGATCGACCGCGACGGCACCGCCTACGTGCGCCTGCACTCCGGCACGCTCGCGCCGCGCACCCGGGTCGACCACTACCGCGGCGACACCCGGTCCACCGGCCGCACGACCGGGGTCTCGGTGTTCGACCGCGGTGCCCGGTGCCGGGACGGTGCGGCGTCCTCCGGTGACATCGCGAAGGTCCGGGGCCTGCGCGGCATCCGCATCGGGGACCAGTTGGGCGCCCCGCACGCCTTCACCGACCACGGCCTCTTCGCCCCGCCGACCCTGGAGACCGTGGTCAGCTCGCCGTCACCCGGCCTGTACGAGGCGCTGGAGCGGTTGTCCGAACAGGACCCGTTCATCAACGTCCGCAAGGGGGCGGACATCGTCGTGTCGCTGTACGGCGAGGTCCAGAAGGAGGTCATCGCGGCCACGCTCGCCGACGAGTACGGCATCCCGGTGGACTTCGCCCCCACCAGCGTCGTGTGCGTGGAACACCCGGTCGGCACGGGTGAGTCGCTGGCGGAGATGGGGCCGGACAACCCCTTCGTCGCCACCATCGGCCTCCGCGTGGAGCCGGGTGCGGGGCGTTCGTACGGGATGGAGGTCGAACTGGGCTGCCTCCCGCTGGCGTTCCACAAGGCCATCGAGGACACGGTCCTGGCGACGCTCGACCAGGGTCTGCGCGGCTGGGCGGTCCACGACGTCCGCGTGACCCTCACCCACGCCGCCTACTCCAGCCCGGTGTCGGTCGCGGCCGACTTCCGCAACCTGACGCCGTTGGTGCTGGTGGAAGCCCTGCGCCGGGCCGGGACCACGGTGCTCGAACCCGTCGCCCGCTTCGACCTGGAGGTGCCGGCCGACACCGCCGGGCCCGTCCTGGCCGCCCTCGCGGCCCACGGCGCGGTGCCGGACACCGTCACCGCGGCGGACCCGACCTGCCTCGTGGACGGCACCATCCCGCTGCGCACCGTCCAGGAGTTCACGCGGGTGCTGCCGGGCCTGAGCCACGGGTCCGGTGTGCTCGTCAGCCGCTTCGACAGCCACCGGCCGGTGGTGGGCGTGCCGCCGCGCAGGCAGCGGACCGACGGCAACCCGCTGGACAGCAAGGAGTACCTGCTGCACGTGGTGAGGCGGGTCTAGGGCACGGGGGCGGGGGTGACAGTGACGCTCTGCCCAGATCGGGTTGCTGGTCGCACAGGAATGTCGAGCCTTCTGCGCGGGTAGATCCCGATCGCGTCGATTCCACTTTCGGGTTGGGACGTGCCCGGCGTCGTCCCAGCCCGGCCACCCGAGGGCGTCCGGTGCCGAGCCGACCGGGAAACGCCCGAAAGAGTCACCTGAAGGGCCATCGGTCAGGTTTGCGCTGGTCATTACCCCCGGATCGGGTGATGAGAAACCTCCTTCACGGCCAGGTCATCGACTTTGGGTGGCCCCTGCTGGGCGAAGTGGGTACACGCCGTCACTCCTTACGGGCAGTAACCCTTAATCCGACGGGGTGTCCGCCGATGGTGAGTTGCCAGCCGCACGAGTTGTGGAGAGCACCGCCCCGCCGCGAGGAGGCACGTCCACGACCCGATCGGCCCAGGAGCGCCCGAACGCGCGTCGCGCCGCACCCGGTAGCCAGCGGACGGTCCGGCCCGCCCCCGCCGGACCGTCCGCACCCCCCGAGAGGAGAACGGTGACCAAGGAAATCCTGCTGCTGGCCGGTACGAGGCCGGAGGCGGTGAAGATCGCCCCCGTCGCGCTCGCGCTGGCGGGCCACGCGGTGCTCAGGCCGACGATCGTCCACAGCGGACAGCACAGCGAGATGGTCGACCAGGCCCTCGACGCGTTCGGGCTCGTGGCGGACGTGGTGCTGGACGTGCCGCGGTGCGGCGGCGAGGCCGAGCTGGTCGCGGGCCTGCTGCCGGAGTTCGACCGGGTGCTGGCCGAACGCGCCCCCGCCGCCGTCGTGGTGCAGGGCGACACGTCGACCACGCTGGCGGGCGCGCTCGCCGCGTTCTGGCGCGGGATCCCCGTGGCGCACCTGGAAGCGGGGCTGCGAACGGGTGACCTGGCCGGGCCGTTCCCCGAGGAGGGGACCCGGCAGATGATCTCCCGGATCGCCTCGCTGCACCTCGCGCCGACGGACGAGGCGGCCAGCGCGCTGAGCGCGGAGCACCCGCCGGGCAGCGACATCGTGGTCACCGGCAACACCGTCGTGGACGCCGTGGTGCGGGTCGCCGCGGCGGGCCTGCCCGCCAGGGACCCCGACCTGGCGGCGCTGGAGCGGGAGCTGGACGTGACCGGCGGCAGGATGGTGCTGGTCACGGCGCACCGCCGGGAGTCCTGGGGCGCGCCGCTGCACCGCGTGCTCACGGCCGTGCGCGCCATCGCCGACCGGCACCCCGACGTCGTCGTCCTGCTGCCCGCGCACCCGAACCCCGTGGTGCGCGCCCAGGTCCGCGAGGTCCTCGACGGCCACCGCCGGATCGTGATCACCGAACCGCTGGACTACTCCGACCTGGTCCGAGCCCTGGCCCGCGCCTCGCTCGTGCTGACCGACTCCGGCGGCATCCAGGAGGAGGCGCCGTCGTTCGGCGTGCCCGTGCTGGTGCTGCGCGACTCGACCGAGCGCACGGCGGCGGTGGACGCGGGCAGCGCGTGGGTCGTCGGCACCGACCCGACCCGCATCATGGCCGAGGCGGGCTGGGTGCTCGGCTCGCGGCTGCGGCTCCCGCTGGGCCGCAACCCGTTCGGCGACGGGCTCGCGGCCGGGCGCGTGCGGGCCGCGCTGGAGCGGCTGCTGGGGCTGGCCCCTGTCACCAGGCCGATCCGCTGGCGCGACCAGTTGGCCGTCAGCGGGTGAGGATTCCGGCAACTGCCGTGACAACCAGCGCGCGGTGAACTCGGTCGGGTACAGCAGTTCCCCCAACGAGTGACATGGGGTGCCGAGCTGTTAGCGGTAGACCCATCCCCGATCAATCATTCGACGAGGGGTGGAGCCGCCGGTGTTCGGCACTCAGCGGACCTGAACGGCTTTCGGGGGAACTGTGGAAGGGGAACACCAGATGAACAGCACCACCGCACGCCGTGCGGGAGTGGTGGCGTTCGGGATCGTCGCCGGACTCGTCGCGTCGGCCGCGCCCGCGCTGGCCGCCAACCCCGCCGGAGCCGCCTCGCTGGGCTTCGTCGAGTTCAGCAAGGCGGGCAGGAAGGCCTCGGTGCCGCCCCAGGCGCCGTGCTCCGTGGACGGTCCGACGTCGAACTCCGCGCAGGCCGTGACCGACCAGCCCGGCGTCAAGTTCGGCGGCGGCACGACGTCGTGCACGACCAGGGTGGTCACGGACGACACCACCGAGTCGACGTCCGAGGCCAACGGGCAGGCGTTCGAGCTGTCCGCGCTGGTCTCCGAGGGCGGTCCCAGGCTGAAGATCGGGTCCTGGAAGGCCGTGTGCGTCGGCAAGGAGTCGGGCACGGACGCGGGCTGGCAGCTGGGTGGCCTCTCCGGCTTCACCGACCTGCCCGCCCAGATCCCGACGAACCACGTGCACCGGGTCAAGAGGTCCGACGGCGTCGTGCTCGCGAACGTGACCTTCAGCGAGGTCGTGCTGCCCGAGCCGAACGACGGCGGCATCGCCATCAACGCCGTGCACTTCCGCTTCACGCCCGAGTCGGGCGTGACCGGTGAGATCGTCCTCGGCGCGGCGGCCTGTTCGCCGACGCCGTAGCTCAGCCGACGCGGGGGTCGCCGCGCAGGACGACCCCCGCGTCCCGCAACCTCCCCAGCGCACCGTCCACGGTGGCCGCCGAGACGCCGGCGGTCAGGTCCAGCAGCACGGTCGTCGCGAACCCGGCCCGCGCGGCGTCGATCGCGGTCGCCCGCACGCAGTGGTCCGTCGCGATGCCGACGACGTCGACCTGCTCCACGCCCCGCTCCCGCAGCCAGTCCACGAGCTGCTCGCCGCCGCCGCTGCTGCCCTCGAAACCGGAGTAGGCGGCCTCGTACGCGCCCTTGGAGAACACCGCCTGCACGGCCGTGACGTCCAGTTCCGGGTGGAACGACGCACCCGGCGTGCCCGCGACGCAGTGCACCGGCCACGAGTCGACGAAGTCGGGCGTCTCGCTGAAGTGGCCGCCGGGGTCGACGTGGTAGTCCCTGGTCGCGACGACGTGGTCGTAGTCGCCCTCCGCGATGTGCGCGGACACCGCCGCCGCGACGGCCGCGCCACCGGCCACCGCCAACGACCCGCCCTCGCAGAAGTCGTTCTGCACGTCCACGACGATCAGCGCCTTGGTCACCGGAGCTCTCCTCTACAGAAACGTCGTCGGGATGGCGGGCTCGCCGCGGGACAGCTTCAAGCCCTCCCACGGAACGGTGACGAGCGCCGCCCGCAGCAGTTCGCGGCTCTGGGCCAGCGTGGGCACCTGGTCGGTCGGTTGTCCATCGCGCAACAGGGGGACCTGGAGCAGCCGGTCGTGCTCGCCGGTCTCCGGCTGCTCGCCGAACGGGAACACGACCTCCTCCAGGGCGGTCCCGGTCTCCTTGTGCCTGCGCAGCGCGCCCTTGCGACCGCCGCGCGACTCCTTGTGCGAGCTGCGCTTCGCGACCGGGCGGCCGTCGACCTCGACCAGCTTGTAGACCATGCCCGCCGTCGGGGCACCGGACCCGGTGACCA
Source organism: Umezawaea sp. (assembly GCF_057122925.1). Taxonomy (NCBI): domain Bacteria; kingdom Bacillati; phylum Actinomycetota; class Actinomycetes; order Pseudonocardiales; family Pseudonocardiaceae; genus Umezawaea; species Umezawaea sp. The sequence goes on from NZ_DBNGPQ010000186.1 coordinate 73,832, forward strand.
GCGACGTGCCGACGCCGTAGGAGTCGACCGGCTCGGCCCGCAGCGCGGCGATCGAGTACTCGTCCAGGTCGCCCGACACGACGATCCGGGTGTTCTTCGCGCCCAGGGAGTCCAGCTGCTCACGGGCCTGGCGGGCCAGCACGCCGAGGTCGCCGGAGTCGATCCGCACCGCGCCCAGCTCGGCGCCCGCGACCTTCACCGCGAGGGCGATGCCGTTGGTGATGTCGTAGGTGTCGACCAGCAGCGTGGTGTCGGCGCCGAGCGCCTCGACCTGGCTGCGGAACGCCTCCTCCTCCGTGTCGTGCAGCAGCGTGAAGGCGTGCGCGCACGTGCCCGCCGTCGGGATGCCGTGGCGGCGCCCGGCCTCCAGGTTCGACGTGGCCGTGAACCCGGCCAGGTACGCGGCCCGCGCGGACGACACGGCGGCTTCCTCGTGCGTGCGCCGGGAACCCATCTCGATCATCCGGCGGCCGTTCGCGGCGCCGACCATGCGCGCCGCGGCCGAGGCGATGGCGCTGTCGTGGTTCAGGACCGACAGGGCGAGGGTCTCCAGCACGACGCCCTCGGCGAACGAGGCCCGCACGGACAGCAGCGGCGAGCCGGGGAAGTACAGCTCGCCCTCGGGGTAGCCGTCGACCTCGCCGGTGAACCGGTAGTCGGCGAGCCACGCCAGCGTCCGCTCGTCCACGACGTTCGCCTCGGCGAGCTGGGTCAGCTCGGCCTCGCCGAAGCGGAAGTCCCGGATCGCGTCCAGCAGGCGGCCCGTCCCGGCGACCACGCCGTAGCGCCTGCCCTCGGGGAGCCTTCGGGCGAACACCTCGAAGACGCAGGGCCGGTCCGCCGCGCCGTCGCGCAGCGCGGCGGCCAGCATCGTCAGCTCGTAGTGGTCGGTGAGCAGCGCGGTCGACATGGTTCGAGAGCCTAAGCGGGTCCTGCTCCGCTGCGCAGCGGATGGCTCTATGGAGTGCGCCACGGTTAGTCGCCCCTCGGGGCGCCACCGGAGCGTGGGCCATGACACCATTGGCGGTATGACCACGCCCGTCGAGCATGAACGGACGCAGGTGCAACCGGAAGGCGTGGAGGTCCGCGCCGAGGACAGGCCATGGCAGGCGGTGGTCTGGAACGACCCGGTGAACCTGATGTCCTACGTGACGTACGTGTTCCAGAAGCTGTTCGGCTACAGCAGGGACCAGGCGACCAAGTTGATGTTGGACGTGCACCACAAGGGCCGGGCGATCGTGTCCTCGGGGACCAAGGACAAGGTCGAGGTCGACGTGAAGAAGCTGCACGCCGCGGGCCTCTGGGCGACCATGCAGCGCGCGTCGTGAAGAAGTGGAGCCGCGACGGCGACATCGTTGTCGGCCGTTTCGACCGCCAGGAGGCGGCCGTCGTGCGCGGACTGGTCAGCCAGATCCAGGACATGCTGATGGCACGTGCCGAGGAAGCGCCGCAGGACGAGCTGTCCGAGCTGACGGGCATCCGAACAGGTCCGTCGACAGCGCCGGACGACCCGATCCTGGGCAGGCTGCTGCCCGACTTCCACCGCCTCGACCCGGACGCGCCCGACCCCGGTGACCTCGACTCGGCCGCCGCGCTGCGCTCGCTGCACGAGCCGGAGCTGCTGGACCTCAAGACCGGGGTCGCGGGTGTAGTGCTGGACACCTGCCCGCCCGACGGCGGCGAGGTCCGGTTGCGGCCCGAGCAGGCCGAGGCGTGGCTGGCGTCGCTGAACGACGTGCGGCTCGCCCTGGGCACGGCCCTGGACGTGAACGACGAGATGCCGGAGGAACTGCCCCCGGACGACCCGCGCTCACCGCACCTCGGCGTCTACCACTGGTTGACCTGGGTGCAGGAGACGCTCGTCGAAGCCGTCATGGCGTGATCGGCGGCCTGTTCGTCGGCCGCTCCGGCGGCGTGACCGTCGTGCTGGCGCCCTGGGGCGCGGCGGCGGGCGTCGACACCCGCGGCGCGCCGCTCGGCACGCGGGAACTGGACCTGCTCGACCCGCCGAACCTCGTGCGGCGGGTGCACGGCGTGTGCGTGCCGTCCGGCGGCCCGAGGGGGCTGGCCGCCGTGGACGGCGTCGTGCGGTGGCTCGCCGAGCGGAACCACGGCCTCCCGGTCGGGTCCGAGCCGCACCAGGTCGTGCCGCTCGTGCCCGCCGCCGCGGTGCCCGGCGGTGCCCCGTCGACTTCGGACGACGGGTACGCCGCGTGCACGGCGCCGGTGGAGTGCGGGCCGCCGGTGACCGTCGGCGAGCACACCATCGGCGGGTTCGCCCTGGCGGGCGTGGGCGTGATCGCCACGGACGCCGTCCTGAGCAAGGCCGAGTGCCGCCGGATCGCCGTCTCCGCCCACGACGGCCTGGTCCGCGCGGGCCACCGGGGAGGGGCGACGGTGTTCGTCCTCGCCACGGGTGTGGACGGCGTGACGTCCCCGGTGGACCTGAACCAGCTCTGCACGGCCGCACCGGACCTGTTCGCCCCGGTGTAGGTGCGCGTTCTCACAACGCGGGACACCTTCCCCCACCACGTAGGATGGACGTGTGTTGGTGATTCGCCGTGACCTGGTGGACGCGATGGTGGCGCACGCCCGTCGCGACCACCCGGATGAGGCATGCGGGCAGATCGCGGGGCCCGAGGGATCGGACCGCCCCGAGCGGTTCGTCCCCATGCTGAACGCCGAGCGCTCGCCGACCTTCTACCGCTTCGACGCGACCGAGCAGCTCAAGGTGCACCGGGAGATGGAGCGCAACGACGAGGTGCCGGTGGTCGTGTACCACTCGCACACGGCCACCGAGCCGTACCCGTCGCGCACCGACATCTCCTACGCCCAGGAGCCGGACGCGCACTACGTGCTGATCGGCACCGCGGACCCGGACGAGCACGAGCTGCGCTCCTACCGGATCGTCGACGGCGTCGTGACCGAGGAGCCGGTGCAGGTCGTCGAGTCGTACATGTTCGCCCACACCGGTGTAGACGACACCCCCGACGGCTCCTGAGCGCCGTCCCGCGCTCGTTCGCAGTCCCGTCCTCTCTCGGAGGTTCTCGCATGGCCATCACCGTTTCCATCCCCACCATCCTGCGCACCCACACCGGTGGTCAGAAGTCCGTCGAGGCAGCGGGCACGACGCTCGCGCAGGTCATCGACGACCTGGAGGCCAACCACGGCGGGCTGAAGTCGCGCCTGGTCAAGGAGGGCACGCTGCACCGCTTCGTGAACGTCTACGTCAACGACGAGGACGTCCGCTTCTCCGGTGGGCTCGACGCGGCCGTCAAGGACGGCGACAACGTGACGATCCTCCCGGCCGTCGCGGGGGGCTGACCACCCGTGGCCCGGTACGACTCGCTGCTCGACGCCCTCGGCGACACCCCGCTGATCGGTCTTCCCCGGCTGTCGCCGTCGGAGAACGTCCGCGTCTGGGCGAAGCTGGAGGACCGCAACCCGACCGGCTCGATCAAGGACCGCCCCGCGCTGGCCATGATCGAGGCGGCGGAGCGCGACGGGCAGCTCACGCCGGGCTGCACGATCCTGGAGCCGACCTCGGGCAACACCGGGATCTCGCTGGCCATGGCCGCCAAGCTCAAGGGCTACGGCCTGGTCTGCGTGATGCCGGAGAACACGTCGACGGAGCGCAAGCAGCTCCTCGCCGCGTACGGTGCCAGGATCGTCTACTCGCCCGCCGCGGGCGGCTCGAACCAGGCCGTGGCGACCGCGAAGGAACTGGCGAAGCAGAACCCGGACTGGGTGATGCTCTACCAGTACGGCAACCCGGCGAACGCGCTCGCGCACTACAACGGCACCGGCCCGGAGATCCTGCGCGACCTGCCGACCATCACGCACTTCGTGGCGGGCCTGGGCACGACGGGCACGCTCGTCGGCGTCGGCCGGTACCTCCGCGAGCACAAGCCGGACGTGCAGGTCGTCGCGGCCGAACCCCGCTACGGCGAACTCGTCTACGGCCTGCGCAACCTCGAAGAGGGCTTCGTGCCCGAGCTGTACGACGCGTCCGTGCTGACCGGCCGGTACTCGGTCGGCTCGTACGACGCCCTGCGCCGCACCCGCCAGCTGCTGGAGACCGAGGGCATCTTCGCGGGCATCTCGACCGGCGCCATCCTGCACGCGGCGCTCGCCGTCGCCGAGAAGGCGGCGGGCACGGGCGAACCGGCCGACGTGGTGTTCATCGTGGCCGACGCGGGCTGGAAGTACCTGTCCACGGGGGCGTACTCCGGCACCCTGGACGAGGCCTCGGAACGCCTCGACGGCCACCTCTGGGCCTGACCGGGATGGCGGTCGAGGTCACCTTCGCCACGTGGAACGTCGGCGGGGGCGTCACCGGCGCGTCGCACCAGCGCCACGGCGTTCCCGACCTGGACCACCACGCCGGTGTGCTCCGGCGGTTCTCCCCGGACGTCGTGTGCGTGCAGGAGGCCCACGAGTACGACCTGGGTCTCGGGCAGACGGCCGACCTCGCGGCGAGGGCCGGGTACCCGCACTCCGTCGCCGTGCCGATCAGCCCCTCCCACCTCGCCGACGACGCGCGCCTGTCGCTGGGGGTCCTGTCCCGGTACCCCGTCGCGGACCTCACCCACGTCCGGTTCGCCAACCCCGGACTGAGCGCGGTCGGTCCGTCCGGTGAGGACTGGTCCATCTACGACAAGGGTTACCTCAAGGCGACCGTGGTGATCGCGGGGCGGCCGGTGACCGTCGTGAACGCGCACTGCTTCCCGCTGCACCACTTCGGCGCGTCGCCGACGGAGGCGCGCTTCGCCCCGATGTGGGAGGCGTTCGGCCGTGACCTGCTGGCCACCGCCGCGGCGGCGCCGGTGCTCCTGGCCGTCGACCTGAACCACCCGTCCGTCGAGGACCTGCTGGGTGGCGTCGTGGGCGAGGGCGGGTACTCCACCGCGTTCCGGGACGTGCCGACGACCCCGAAGGGCGTTCAGCAGGACCACATCCTGCACTCCGGCGCGTTCCGGCTCCTCGACACCCGCGTGGTGCCCACCCTGGGCGACCACTCCTACTGCGACGCGCGACTGGCCTTCTAGGACGGGAGCAGCGGGAGCAGTTGGGTGGCGACGTCCGCGGACCGGGCGGCCACGAAGGAGATCGGGTCGCCGAACCGGTCGAAGTCCACAGCCAGCGGTCCGCCGTGGAGGTCCAGCACCACGCCGCCCGCCGATTCGACCAGGAACACCCCTCCACAGGTGTCGAGCACGCTGCCGCGGTGGCACAGGACCGCGTCGATCGACCCGTTCGCCAGCAGCGCGAGGTCCAGCGACGGCGCCCACAGGTTCACCACCCGCTTGCACGTGGAGGCGAGGGTCTTCGTCACCTGCTCGGTCCACGCCTGGCCGTCGGCCGAGTAGTTCGTGACCACCGAGACGGTGGCGCGGGAGAAGTCCGTCGCCACGCGGACCGACGGCACGAACCCGTGTGCGGCCGTGGCGCTGAAGTCCCGGCCGCCGATCGGGTCGAAGATGGACGTGAGCACGACGTCCCGGCCGTGGACCAGGGAGATCGCCGTCGAGAAGTGCGCGATCCCGTAGCCGAAGTTGTTGCTGCCGTCGATCGGGTCGACGACCCAGACGTGCTCGGCCGCAGGCCAGGCGCCGCCCGGCTCCTCCTCGGTGACCCGGCCGTACGACGGGAACCCGTGCGCCAGTTCGTCGAGGACGATGCGCTGCGCGACCAGGTCCGCCCGGAGCTGGACGTCGTTGTTGCCCTTGAAGCGCACGACGTCGCGCCGGCCGAACTGGGAGCGGATCGCGTGCCCGGCCTTGCGCCCCGCCGCGCGGGCGACGGCGAGCTGCCGGTCCAGGTCACTCATCGGCGGTTCGCTCCCGTGCTCGCGGCTGCCGCCGGATCTTGTACTCCTCCGCGAGGATCGCGGGCCCGACCGCCCCGGCGGCCGTGGCCAGCACGCTCGCCACGGCGGGCCACAGCTTCGCGATCCCCTGGTTGGCCACCAGGGCTTGCAGCACACCGAACTGCGCGAGCGCGAGCAGCACCACCCCGACGGTCAGCACCGACATCCACGCCGTGGTCACCCAGCTGCGGTGGGGCCGTGCGGGCCGGGCGCTCCGCGACCGCTCCGGGACCTGGAGGAACGCCTGGCGGAGAGCGGCCCGCTCCCGGTCCAGGTGCGGTCGGGCGATCAGCGCGGCCACGCTGCGGTCGCTCGTCCGCAGCA